>WJKD01000137.1 GCA_014729315.1 Promethearchaeota archaeon
ATTAGCCATAGAATAAACAAAATGAATTAATTCGCCCAATTTTTCGTAGTTTGAGATAAGTTCATGTCGGATATGCGATATCTCGTCCTCGTCCTCGTCTTTAACCATTAAATAAAGATCGATATCCGAAAACACGTCTCCAGTTTTGCTGGAAAGGGAACCTAAAATAAATATTGAAGATATAGATGGAATATTTTTTAAAAATCGTATCGATTTTTTGATAAGCTTACTATGATGCTCTAAGTTATTCACATTCGCAATTAAATCGTTAAATTCTTCTTGCGATGGAACATTTTTTTCAATAATCTTCTGTTTATCCACCAAATCACGCTCTCTTGATGATTATGTTTTTTTTCCTTAAGAAGATATGTTAGGCTTTCATAGATAATTTCTTTATTTTCTATAAAAAGATTATGTGTTCACATTATAAATTAAAGTAAAATAAGTCAATGCAATTTTAGAAATTTTTAAAATTCTATAAATAATCTGCTTATTGTATTATATTAAAATAAAGGGTACAGAAAAAGTTTAGGAAAAATGGGTTGGGTATTTGTCCCTCCAAGGGACCCAAAATTAACGCTTCTTGTCGGTGCTTATATGGCATTAATGATAGTTATTTTATCTATATTTGCTTTATTTGGATTAATTGAAATTGGGATTGGAATAGTTGTTGGAATTATTATTTTTGCCTTTCTAAGAATTCGTAATATGGATAAAAAGGCAGAGAATATAGTTGAGAGTAAAATCATGAGCGATATGAGCAAATTGGCAATAAAGAAAGGGGATTACAAAAAAGCAAAAGAATACATCTCTCGATCGATTAAGTTAAACGTAAAAAACCCAAAAACATGGTATTATCTTGCGTTAATCAATTTTGAACTCGGCGATTATGAGCTTTCTAAACAAGCATGTGATAGAGCGTTAAAACTCGATCCAGAGGATAAAGATACTCGACAACTGTGTGAGGTAATTCTTCCAACAACATACCATTAATATTAGGAGAATTTCGTATAATTAATTTTATTATTGCTTTAAAAATAAGAAAAAAGACAAAAAACTTAAATAAAAGCGCTCAATTCTGATTAAGAAAAGTTCATCTTACATGTACCAACTATCGAAGAATAAAGCGCTTTTTCCTCTTTTCGTTATATTGTTGATGATAGTCTTCTGCTTTCCAAAATTTAGATGCAGATACTATTTCTGTAACGATAGGGTTCTTAAAACGTTTTTCACTTTCGAGCTCAGCCTTTGATTGGAGCGCTTTCTGCTTTTGCTCTTCATTATGATAAAAGATTGCAGAACGGTATTGCGAACCAATGTCCCATCCTTGACGATTTAGAGTGGTTGGATTGTGAATTCTCCAAAATACATCTAACAAATCGTCGTAGCTAACTTTTTCGGGATCGTAGGTAATCTCTACTGCTTCAGCGTGCCTTGTTTTATGTGAGCATATGTCTTCGTAAGTAGGATTTTCGTACTCTCCTCCGGTGTATCCTACGCGAGTCGATATTACTCCATCAACTTTACGAAACGCTGATTCCACACCCCAAAAACAACCAGCTGCGAAAGTTGCTTTTTCTTTTTCCATATCATTTAGATAAAAAGCTAAGCACTAATCCTTTCGCATAATAAACTATAATTTAATGACTTTTTGTGCCGAATTTATATAACGAAGAATATTCTTTTATTATTATATTATAAGACTCTTTTTTCATCAAATTTTCCCGTATGATAGAATTACTATTAATAAAACATATTCTAATAAATTAAAATAAGATGATAACCTAATTACGCAATGAGATAAATCATGAATAATAATGAAAGATCTAAATTTCGTAGTGTTGCTCATAGCAAGCGCGATCGACTTTTAAAACCCCGGATCCCTCCTCGGCATTATTTCAGCCAAACACCTTATCTTCTAATAAACAAGCGTAAACATCTTTCGCAACTTCTATAAGTTCCATTTTTTCTCTTCTCGAAAGAATTTCTAATACTCCTTTATGATATGAATAAAAAAAAGGTTATCATTATTTTTTAGATTTAGCTTATTATGCCCAAAATTCATTTCCGAAGTAATTAAAGATTGAGGAGAGAGCTCTTTAAATCGAACTTTCAAATATTCATAAAAAAAGGGAGAGAAAAAAATTGAAATCTCTTAAAACCAACCTATCAAATTTACGAAACATTTAATGCTCTAATAACCGCCAGCAATGTGGGGAAGGATTACAATTTCGTCTGTTTCTTTAATCTTAGTGTCTGGCTCGGCTTTTTTGCCGTTCACTAAAATACCAAAATATTTACCTTCGAGGTCCAATTCTTTTAATAAATCCTTGACAGTCATTACTTTACTTGGAGTAAAGGTTTCGTAAATACCAGTCTCTAATAATTCGCTAACTTGTTTCACACTTTTTACCTCAAGAATGATAAACTTTTTATATAATTATAAAAATCATTTAACTATTTATATTTATTGTCCTTAAATTTGGGGTTGACAAGCGCTGTTTGCTCTTAAATTTTATAACAATTAAGTATAAATACTTCAAAAAAAATTGAATAGGGCATATTTTCACTAATTAAATGATAGTTACCCGCGAAGAGAATAAAAAACTGAGTAATCCATTTCTTTAAATTTTTAATTTAATTTACTTACTTAAATCCCTCAAATTATGAGAGATGATCGCTTATCTTAGAAGAAGAAGATTTCGACGATTATGCTGCTTTCTTAGAGAGATTAAGAATCGAAATAATGAATATTAAGGACGGAGTTGACGAACTCGAGAATCATACTTCACTCAAAAACATCGAGCAGATAACAATCAAAATTTCAGAACAAATAGCAGAATCGGGGGATTATTTTGAATCCGCTGAATTCATTTATTCAGCAGCGGAACTAATTGAAACTCTAAAACCTGAAATTGCGTTAAATTTATATCAATACGATATCGAATTATGGGAAAAATTAATTTCGGACCTTACTATGCAAGCCAGACTTCACGAGATTGCTGAAGTGCATCTAAAGCTTGCTGAAATCTACGGTAAAAAATTAGGAAAACACGATTTAGAAAAAGAGCACATATTACATAGTATTAACTTTTTAAAGCAAGAAATCGATCTGATCGTTGGATTTAGCGAAACCAACAATTTAGAGTCGCGAAAACTTGCTCAAAATTATCAAAATATCGCAGAACTGTATGTAAAAGCTCGAAAATTGGACGACGCAATCGAATATTATGTTAAAGTTATCGAAATAGCTAAACTATTCAATTATTTTGATATCTTATCGTATTCCTATCAACAAATCGCCTATTGTTATAAACAATTAGACGATTACTCACAATCAAAGGAAATTTTATTAGACGCTGTAGAATACTTTTCGAATTCGTACCAAGAATACGAGAGCAAAAACGAGAACTTATTGCTTTCTCAAACAAGTCAGATACTTAAAAAATTGTATCGTTTATTAGATAATCACGATCAATATATTAATTACGCTAAAAAAGAGGCTAGCGCTTACATCAATTTAGCTAAGAGCCTAGAAAAAACTCCTGAAAATTATCAAAAAATTTCCCGCTATTATCGGGGAGCTGCTTTATGCTATAAGGAAATTCAGAATAATTTAATTGAAGCAGCATCTTGCTTCGTTTTAGCAGGCACTTATTCTGAAAAAATTGAAGATTTTCACTCGGCGGGTATGAATTTTTTTGATGCGGCTACTGAATTTAAAGAGATCAAAAACCACGAAATGTCTTATAAAAATTTCATTAAAGCAGGGGATAATTTTACCAAGGTAGAAGACGTCAATCGTTCAACAGAAAGTTATTTAAACGCCTACGATGTAGTTATCGAAGGGAACTTGAATTTCAACCGATTTGGTATTTTTGACCTCATCGTACAGGGTCTAAATTCGATGGCAGAAGAGGGATTAAAAAACAAGCAATTTTATACTGCGGCGACTTTAATTCTCGAAAGTATTAAATTTTACCAGCAACTTGACTTCGCAGAAGATATTTTATTAAGGGAAATGGTTAATAATGTCTATAAATATTATTATAAAGCTGCCCATCTAAAAAAAATTAGTTATTCACACATCGTTCATTCCTATGTACTCGCTTCAATCTCTAGCATTCTTAACGGGCGCCTAAAGCTTGCTAAACATATTATTTCTGAGGTTAATGGCTCAAAGGGAAGGACTATGAAAAAGTATAGAGAATTAATAGATATAATTATTAAGATGGTCAGAGAAGGAAAAGCGAGAGAAATAACTTTGCAGAGCTTTCCATATCCTATTCAAAAAATCATCCAAGGTTCTGAGGAGATAATGTATCTCATTAACCTTTTTAAAATCTTTCCTTAAAGAGATTTAAATGGATTATCTAAGCTTTTTATTATTTCAGCTAAAGCTTAAAATCAATTATGTTTAATCAGACTAAATTAAGGAATTTGATCATTTTAAAAGCATTTTTAAATGTAGCTGATAATAATTAATTTAAGTCACTTTTGAGATTCATATATAATTAACGAAATCAATATTTTAATAGAAGAAAAATAACAGATTAGAGGCTCAGTCTTGAATAAATCGTTAAAAATAATTTTAGGAATATTTTTTATTGGAATAATAATTGGAGCATCGGTTTTTGCAGTTTTTTTCTTTATTCCCTCAAAATCCAAATCTTCAGATGACGACGACGACGACGATGACATTCTATCACCGCCAACCCCTTCTTTAATTTACGTCTTCGTAAACTCAACAATTTATACTAATCTTACATCTGAACTCTCTCAATTCAAAGATGATATTGTCAACCAAGGTTTTCAAATTCAAATTATTAATACTTCAATGGCTATGTTTCCAACTCATGACATTTTAAAAAACAATCTAACAGTTGCATACTATCAGAATAATCTAATAGGTGCGATATTTATTGGAAGAATTTTTCCTATTTACTGGGATTATATGTATTATGGTCAACAGTTTTACACAACTTGCGATTTGTTTTATATGGATTTAGATGGGCAATGGTCGAATAGTGGATTAAAACCCAATATATTTAATTCCCATATTGCTGGACCGGGAGATTTATATCCAGAAATCTGGTTAGCAAACATTTGCCCCGAAAGCTTAACAAATTGTAATCATACAGAATTATACGAAAAATACTTTGAAAGAAATCATAAATATCGTACTGGTCAATTGATGCGTCCTCATAAAGCATTATTGTATGTCGACGACGAATGGTCCCAATGGATTAACGAATGGAAGAGTAATTTAACAGCATATACAGGGAACCAACTTGATTATTTCTACATAAACGAAACGACTACGGCAAGTTTATATAAAGATAATTTAACAGCTATAGAAACATACGAACTTGTTCATCTAATTGTCCACTCAAGCAATAAATCTCATTTATTTGGAGCCGTTCCAGTTAATAATTATAATCCAGCTGATGGTATAGTTACGAGTAATGATATAAGAAATCTAAACACCCAACCACTCTTTTATTCTTTTTTAGCTTGTTATACATGTAATCATACCTTTCAAGACAATATTGCTACGGAGTATTTATTTTCTAATAATACGCTCGTTGTGGTTGGTGACGGCGAGCCTGGAGGATTATGGATGCATCAACCTTATTACGATAATTTAAAACAAGGAAAAACCTTTGGAGAAGCATATTATAATTGGTTTCAAAATCCCCAATTATGGGCTGGTCATATAAATGAATTGTATGGAATGACTCTATTAGGGGATCCACTTCTCACAATCTTCTAATTCTCTTATCCTTTTTAAAAATAAAATTATAATCTTAATTTTTTTATTTTTTGGGGAATAATAAGTATTACATTTCAACGGATAATTAACCGCTATGATAACAAAAAAGAAGATTTTACTCAATTTTGATTTAGATTTTACCATAATTGACAATACGATTGGTATATCAAATTCCTTCAACTATGCTCTAAATAAGTTTAATCTCCCTCCGCTGGAAGGGACTAAAATTCAATTAATGATCGGAACACCCTTGGAGGAAATGTTTTCAAGTGTGTCGGATTCACGAATTACCGAACTATGCGCTGCCTTTAGAGATTATTACGGTTCTAAAGGAATATTTGAAGTTAAGCTTATACCTGGAGCCGTTAAAACCCTTTCAAAATTGCGAGGAGTGGGATTTAAATTAGGCGTAATAACCTCCAAGAAACACGAAATGGCAGTCAAGCTTCTAAAAAACTTAAATCTATTCGACCTCTTTAGTTTCGTTCTCGGTGAAACTGAAGAAATTAGAAACAAATCAGATCCTAAAATAAGAGCTCTCCTAGACAATAAGTTCCCAAACCATAAATTTGCCGTGATTGGAGATCATATTAACGATAGGGCCCTTGCGGAGACTCTAAACTGCCCTTTCATAGGTGTTCTAACGGGAAACCATAGTAAGAAGCAATTAGTAAATCAAAGTAAGACTAAAACGGTCATTGTTAACAGTATTGGCGAGATTTCGGTGGAAATGGTAAGTGAGCTATTTTCAAATTCAAATTTAATCTAAATTCATAAAAAAAAATATATTGCCTTCTCTCGA
>WJKD01000138.1 GCA_014729315.1 Promethearchaeota archaeon
AATAGAAACAGAGCAATTAGAAAAGGAAAAGGCAGAAAGAGACGAAAAGATCGGAGCGATGACCGAGGAACAAACAAAATTACTAGAAGAATATAAAAAAGTTAAGGTTGAATTAGAGAAGTTTGCGAAAATTGCTACTGAAATGGAAGAGCAAGAACTTAATTTTGACAAGATTAAAGCTTTACTAACTATCTATAGAGTATTAATTGAAAAGATCTGGCAAGGTCAACCTCATTATAGAATTTTGCTTACACTTCACGGGGAACGAGAAGAAATGACTAGGGAGGAATTAAAAAATACTACGGGGATTTCTGGAGCATTCATCATAAGAGCAGTTCACGAATTAGCAAATGTGGATTTGCTCGATTTCGACGAGGATACTGGTATGGTAAAACTAAAACAACGTCTTTTCGAGAGAAAAGCTTTAGAAGAAAAGAAAAAAGGCAAAAATGGTTAAATTTCGTCTATATGAATTAATTTCTATTATTTCTTCCTTTATTAATCTAAATAATTATATTTTTTATCAGCAATTAGATCGTCAATTTTTTAAATAAACGATAAAAACGAGAATAGAATTGTAATTTTATCCCAAATATAAAAAAGAATAAGAATTTAACCTTTAATTTTAAGAACTTTGGCAATTTCCCGATATCTGGAACGTAATGTGACTTCCGTCACTCCTATTAATTCAGCGGCTTTTCTCTGAGTCAGATTGATGTTTCGGATTTTACAAGCTAAATATATTGCGCCAGCACAGACTCCTTTAGGGTCTTTTCCGCTGAGGCTAGATGATTTAATATACGATTTAAGTAATTTTATTGACAAACTTTCGATCTCAGATTCCAGATTCAATTCGGATACGAATCTCGGAACCAACGCTATTGGATTTGTATTAGGTACTTTTAACTTAAGTTCCTTTATTATCGTTCTGTAGCATTGTCGAATGTTTTTCGCACTTCCTGCAGCTTCTTCCATTATTTCTTGAAATGTTCGTGGTACTCTTTTGTTTCTACATGAAAAATACAAGCACGCTGCGACCATACCATTAATCGACCTTCCTCTGAGTAGTTTCCTTTCAAATGCTTTTTTGTATAATCGCATCGCCTCTTCTTTTACGTGTTCTGGCAGGTTAAGGTTCGTGCTTATTCGCTTAAGTTCTGTGGTAGCGATTAGGAGATTTCTTTTATCCCACGTTAATCGTCGATTCCACTTTGTAGCTCGTCTTAAATCAGGATTCGTGATTTCTTTCTTATCGATAACTGTGGTTAAACCGAGATCAGGAATTAAGGACGAGATAGGTGACCCCGTATGTTCTCTATTTCTCTTTTCACTCATTGTAAAGGCTCGTCTTCCACTATGCTCTGTATCAATGCTTCGCTCGCTTATAACCAAACCACATTGGCTACAAACCATGTCCCCTTGGTGTTGCATTGATATGATCCGACCCTTACATTCGGGACAATAACTAAACATTTCCTTAACTTCATTAATCAAAATACAATCTACCCCGCAAACTTATGATGAATAAATAATGTTTAACGTAATAAAAAAAATCCGCAAATTAAATTTAAGTTTTTAGTAGTCCAATTTTTGTTACTAAATTTTGAAAGAAAAGATATAAAAATTAAAATAAAAGATATAGATGAAAAAATGAACTTTAAGTTTAGAAACTGGATTCCTAAGCTTTAATAACTTTATGCGTATTTACCTTCATTCAGGAAGCTTAATTTTGAGCTTTTTAATAATTTCTTTATATCTTGATCTAAGGGTCACTTCTGTGACGCCTATAGTATCAACGATTGCTTTCTGTGTAAGCTCAACTTTTTTGATTTTACACGCTAAATATAAAGCACCAGCGACTATTCCCTTTGGATCCTTTCCACTTAAAGGAATTCGTTTTTTATAGGCTTTAAGAATTTTTACCGTAATCCTTTCAATTTCAGCGTCCAAATCCAGTTCGGTTATAAATCGGGGAACTAATATTACGGGATCAGCACTTGGAACTTTAAGATGGAACTCTTTAATTAATATTGCGTAGCATCTTCTTACATCTTTTGGATTTTCCGACGTTTCGTCTAAAATCTCTTGAAAGGTGCGTGGAATTTTCTTCTTTCTGCACGCAAAATACAAACAAGCAGCAATCATGCTATTAATTGACCTTCCCCTCAGGAGTTTCTTTTCAAACGCTTTAATATAGAGCCGCATAGCTTCTTTTTTAACGTGATCTGGTAAGTTTAAGTTGGTGCTTATTCTTTTCAACTCTGTTGTGGCAATTAAAAGATTTCTTTTATCCCAAGACATACGAGTGTTCCATTTAGCGGCTCTTTTAAGATCTGGATTAGCAATGCCTCTTTTATCAATCGTAGTAGTTAGTCCTATATCTGGTATCAATACAGATATAGGAGAGCCCGTATGTTCTCTGGAGCTTTTCTCTGTAGCAGTGAACGCCCTTCTTCCACTATGAGAGTAATCCACCATACGCTCTTCCGTTATTAAGCCACATTGACTACACACAGTTTCGCCAGTTTCTAAATTGGAAATTAAATATCCTCCACATTCTGGACATTTTTGATTATTTTCTTTCACATTAGTTCCCATCAGTATTTTTCCCCTCTAGATTATGCTTTTGTTTAAATATATTTAGAAAAAAACGATAAAAAAGGATTATAAAAATCAATGCGATGTGACCTCTCCTATCTTTTTAAAGACCAACTCGTCGCGCTTATTCGCATCAACTTCAATTAAATCGTCTTCAATGAAATCTCCCTCGAGTAACTTTAAGGATAAAGGATTTTGAATGTAATCTTGTATCGCTCTTTTCAACGGTCGAGCTCCGTAAACAGGATCGAACCCTTTGTCGCTTAGAAATTTTTTTGCATCTTCCGTTAGTTTAAGTTTGATCTGGTGATCCGCAAGAATCTTATTAAGTTGTCTAATTTGAATTTCCACAATTTTTTCGATCTGTTCCTTTTCTAAGAAATTGTAGATGATTATGTCGTCCACGCGGTTTAAGAATTCGGGTTTAAAGTGTCGTCTTAGAATCTTTAAAATAAATTCTCTATCTATTTCTTTATCAGAATTTCTGCTTTCTAAGATATAATCGCTTCCTATATTACTTGTCATAATGATAATTGTGTTTTTAAAGTCTACAGTCCTCCCGTGCCCATCTGTAAGCCGTCCGTCGTCGAAAATTTGTAGTAAAATGTTAAAAACTTCAGGATGAGCTTTCTCTATTTCGTCAAACAGCACAACCGAGTAAGGTCTCCTGCGCACGGATTCAGTTAAATATCCTCCTTCTTCAAACCCAACATATCCAGGAGGGGCGCCAATCAATCTAGCAACGCTATGTTTTTCCATGTATTCCGACATATCAATACGTACCATAGCGTTCTCGTCGTCAAATAAAAACTCAGCTAAAGCTTTAGCTGTTTCAGTTTTTCCGACACCAGTAGGACCCATAAAAATGAACACTCCTATTGGTCGATTCGGATCTTGTATTCCTGCTCTTGATCTTCGAATAGCGTTCGATATTTTCTTTAAGGCGTGATCTTGTCCAATAACCCTTTTTCTCAATCGTTCTTCCATCTTGAGTAATTTTTCTCTCTCTCCTTCCAACATTCTCGAAACGGGAATGCCCGTCCATTGAGACACAATTTTAGCTATATCTTCTTCGTCAACTTCTTGCTTTAACATCGAAGTCTCTTCTTGAATTTCTCTTAATTCTTTATTATATTTATCTAAGTCCCTTCTAAGTTGATTTAATACGCCGTAGGTTAATTCTGCTGCTTTCTCTAACTCTCCCCGTTTTTCAGCTTTTTCCGCTTCAATTTTCGTGTTTTCAATCTTTCTTTTTATTTCGTTAATTTCTTTAATGATTTTTTTCTCGTTTTCCCACTGCATTTTTAACTGATCGCTTTGTTCTCGAAGATTCGTCAGTTCCTCGTCGATTTTTTTCATTCTGTCGACGCACGACTCGTCAGTCTCTTTTTTCAGAGCCTCTTTCTGTATCTCTAATTGAATAATCTTCCGTTCGATCTCGTCAATTTCCGTGGGCATGCTGTCGATCTCGATGCGTAATCTTGAAGCCGCTTCGTCCATTAAATCGATTGCTTTATCGGGTAAGAATCGATCCGTGATATATCTATTCGATAAAGTGACTGCTGCGATGATTGCTGAATCCGTAATTCTGACTCCGTGATGGATTTCGTACTTTTCCTTTAAACCACGTAAAATTGCGATAGAATCTTCTACTGAGGGTTCTGCTACATAAACTGTCTGAAATCTTCGTGTCAATGCAGCATCTTTTTCTATATACTTTCGATATTCGTTGAGAGTAGTTGCTCCAACGGCCCTTAATTCACCTCGAGCTAAAGCGGGTTTAAGCATGTTTGACGCGTCTATAGCGCCTTCTGCAGCACCAGCACCCACTAAAGTGTGAAGCTCGTCTATAAACAAGATGTATTTTCCTGCGCCTTCCTCGACTTCTTTCAAAAACGCTTTCAGCCTATCTTCAAACTCGCCGCGATATTTGGCTCCGGCGATTAATGATCCAAGATCTAATGCAACGATTTCTTTGTCCATCAACGAATCAGGAATGTCCTTACTCGCTATTCTCTGGGCTAATCCTTCTACTATTGCCGTTTTACCTACTCCTGCTTCTCCGATCAACACGGGATTATTTTTTGTCCGTCTTGAAAGAATATGCATCACTCTTCTGATCTCGTCGTCTCTTCCAATCACAGGATCCAACTTACCCCTCCTTGCTAAATCAGTGAGATTTCGACTATACTTTTCAATTGCTTGATATTTTCCTTCTGGATTCTGGTCGGTTATCGTTTTGCTTCCTCTGATGTTTTTTAAGGCTTGTAGGATTCTATCCTTAGATATTCCGTGCTTTCGCAAGGTCGAATAGATCGGGAGTGAATCGTCGCTCGCCATAGCAAGAAGCAAATGTTCCGTGCTTAAATACTGATCCTTCAGAATTTCCGCTTCCTTCCACGCAGAATCGAACAATTTACTGGAAATGGACGATAATATTACGTCACCCGCTCCAGGTCCCGTGATCTTAGGAAGTCTGTTCAATTCTTCGTTTAAATCGCTGATTATTTGTTGAATACTAACTCCCAATTTCTGGAAAAGCGGTCTTGTTATTCCTTCTGGTTGTTCAAGTAAAGCTAATAGTAAATGAGAGGGTTCAATTCTTTGATGATCGTGCGTTTGTGAGATTGATCGCGCAGCCATCAAGGCCTCTTGAACTTTTATCGTGAATTTATCATACTTCATCATTTTATATCACACTCCTTCTATAAACCAGTTGAATTTAATTCTTCTAACAATTCCCTTTGTTTTTTAGTTAAATTACATGGAACCTCAATTTTAATTCTCACTAAAAGGTTCCCTCTTTCGTTCGATTTTAGCTTTGTAAAACCTTGATTTTTTAATCTTAATACCGAGGAATCTTCAGTTCCAGGTGGTACTTTTACCTTTAAATTCTTGTTAATCCCTTGGACTTCAATTTTTCCTCCTAACGCTGCTGTGGTAAAAGGGACTTCTCTCGTCACATAAAGATCGTCGTCTTTTCTTTTAAATAATGGATGAGGTCGAATGTGGATGGCAATGTATAAATCTCCATCTTCTCCACCATATTCTCCGGGCATTCCTTTTCCCTTTAATCTAAGCTTTTGATTATCTCTAATTCCCTTCGGAATTTTAACCGTTAGATTTTGCATTTGTCCGGTGCTGGGATTGCGATATTGTATTTTTTGGTCTTTTCCGTAAAAAGCGTCCATAAAATCAATTTCTAGATCGTATCGTAAATCGTCACCGTCTCGCGGCCGATTTCGAAATTGGGAGGATCTCGCCCTCGTACTTCCTCCTCCTCCTTTCGAAAAAACATCAAAGATATCGCCTAAATCGTTGAAAAAGTCGAATCCACCACCGCCTCCTCCTCGCGAGGAACGTCCCTCACTCCCCCCAAAAATGTCGCTAAAGTTTACTCCACCTGGCCCTCCAGAAGTTGAATAGTAATAAGTTGTTCCGTCTGGACCACGGTGGACTCTCCCTCCCCCCATACCAGGTCCATATTCTTGAGATTGGGGAATCTCTCCTTCTACCACACCAAATTTGTCGTACATTTCTCGTTTTTTGTCATCGGATAAAACGCGATACGCTTCGTTGATTTCTTTAAACCTCTCCCCAGAACGCTCCTCGTCTGGATTCACATCTGGGTGATACTTGCGAGCCATTTTCCTGAACGCCCGCTTTATTTCTTCTTTCGTCGCGTTTTTATCGACGCCTAATAGTTTATAATAATCTTTCGCCATAAGTTATAACCCCTTTACTATGATAATAATAATAATAATAATTTAAGCATAATTTTGTTCTAAATATAATAATAAAATAACAATAAAAAATAAAAAAAAAAATATTATTCGTATTCAGCATCAACGACGTCTTCGTCTTGGCCCGTAGCTCTTCGGAATTGCTCTTCTTCAATCTCGTCTTGCGTTTTACCTTGATATCCGCGTGAGGCTCCTGGTTGCGCACCGCCCATTCCTCCAGGTGGAGCGCCTTGATAACCTGCTTGTCCAGGTTGTGGTCCTTGAGCTTGTTGACCATACATCTTTGAAGAAACTTCGTGTAAAGCACTTTGTAATTCGTCAATAGCGTTTTGAATTCTCGTTGTGTCGTCGGTTTGAAGCGCACTCTTCAACTCTGAAATTTTTTCTTCGATTTTAGTTTTCAAATCACCGACTAAAGATTCATTTTCTCTAAGAATTTTTTCAGCTTGGTAAGTTAACGCTTCACCAGTATTTTTTAGCTTAGAAATTTCTTTGAATTTCTTGTCTTCTTCTGCGTGCTTTTCTGCCTCTCTCACTTTTGCTTCAATTTCGGAGTCGTCCATTTTAGTAGAAGCAGTAATAGTGATCGATTGAGTCTTTCCTGTAGCCTTATCTTTCGCTGAAACATTTAATATACCGTCAGCGTCTATGTCAAAAGTCACTTCAATTTGTGGTACTCCTCGTGGAGCTGGCGGAATTCCAGTCAAGTGAAATTTGCCTAAACTAATGTTGTCTTGGGCTCTTGGTCTTTCACCTTGTAATACATGAATTTCAACTGCTGACTGATTATCTGCTGCGGTGGTAAAAGTTTCTTTCTTTTTCGTTGGAATGGTCGTGTTTCTTTCAATCAATTTCGTGAACACGCCACCTAAAGTTTCAACTCCTAAAGACAATGGAGTCACGTCCAAGAGTAAAAGATCTTCAACTTCTCCCGTTAACACTCCTCCTTGAATAGCTGCTCCTTGAGCAACACATTCCATAGGATCAATACCGCGCTCCGGTTTTTTACCGATAAATTGTTCAAATCTCTGTTGAACTATAGGCATTCTGGTTGGTCCACCCACTAAAATAATTTTATCGACGTCGCCTTTTTGCATCCCTGCGTCCTTTAACGCTTTTTTAATTGGTCCTTCTAACCTTTTTAACGTGGGTTCGATCAACTGTTCGAGCTTCGCTCTGGTGATCGTCATCGTTAAATGTTTAGGACCTTGGTCAGTTGCTGTGACATAAGGTAAATTTATGTCCGTGCTTAGAGTGGTAGACAATTCGATTTTCGCTTTTTCAGCTGCTTCTTTAACTCTCTGAAGTGCCATGCTATCTTTTCGTAAGTCAACGCCTTCTTTTTTCTGGAATTCGTCCACGATGTAGTTAACTAAATGATCGTCCATGTCTCGGCCACCTAATTGTGTATCTCCGTGTGTGGAAATGACTTCAAACACTTGTTCTTCCATTTCCATAATGGTTACGTCAAACGTACCACCACCTAAATCTAAAACCGCAATAGTAAGTTTTTTCCCCTCTTTATCTAAACCATATGCTACTGCTGCTGCTGTTGGCTCGTTGATTAATCTTTTAACGTTTAACCCGGCTATTTTGCCGGCGTCTTTCGTGGCTTGTCGCTGATTATCGTTAAAATAAGCTGGTACAGTAATGATTGCCTCAGTGACTTCCTCTCCTAAGTATTCGCTTGCGTCTTGTTTGATTTTTCTCAAAATCATCGCAGAGATCTCTTGGGGCGTTAATTCTTTGTCGTCAATTTTTACAGTGTACGAAGTGCCCATTTTTCTCTTAATTCCCGTGATAGTTCTATCGGGATTTGAAATTGCTTGTCGTTTTGCGGGTTCGCCGACTAGTCTCTGTCCATCTTTTGTAAACGCAACAACAGACGGAAACGCTTTTCCGTATAAAGATACTCCTTCAGCGCTGGGAATAATTTCAGGTTTTCCACCGCTTAATACTGCCGCTGCTGAATTGGATGTTCCTAAATCAATACCAATTATTTTCGCCATAATTTTTTCACTCCTTAATTTTTTTATTTAATTTTTTTAATCTTAATTTTAATTTTCGTTATTTTGCAATTTTTACCTTCGCAGGTCTTAATACATAATCGTTATAATAATACCCATCTTCAAAAACTTCTAAAATCGTGCCGTCAGGGATACTTTCCTTGGATTCGTCCACCATCATTACCTCATGTTTGTATGGATCAAATATTTTGCCTTCGCAGTCCATCTTTTTTACATTCTCTTCCATCAATAACTTTTTAAAGTTCTCTACTATCAGTTTAAATCCTTGTTTCACCGACTCATCGATGTCAACAGCATCTAATACTTTTAATGACCTTTGTAAATCGTCGTAGTGCGAAATCAATTTTTTCAAAATCGTTTGAAGAGCGTATTTTTTGTAATTCACATTGTCCCGGTCGGCGCGTTTTCTGAAATTTTCAAAATCCGCTTTCAACTGTATGTATCGGTTGAAATATTTTTCTTTTTCATGCTCTAACTCTTCCACGCTTTTGAGCTTATCCTCGAGATTTTCTAGTTTTTCTTGAAGTTTTTCGTTCTCGGATACAACTTCTTCATGTTTTTGTTCGAGAGATTTCAGTTTTTCCGCTTTTTTCTTTAATTGCTCGTATGTTTCTTCAGTTATTACTAGTTTATTGTCCGATCTTCCTCGGGATCTTCGTTCCCCGAACATACTATCAAAATCTCCGAATACCATTTGTTATTCCTCTTGGGTATATTTTACAATTTTTTTGAGTTTAGTAAAGGTTTTTTTGTCAACCTTTACTTTACAATATTAACTAGTAAATTGAATTAGATTATTTAAATCTTGTGTTTTTAAAATTTAGTAGTAGACTTTAGAATACTTAACTTAAATTGGTTTAATATGGTGTAACTTTATAAATATTAATGCCATTTTAATAGAAAATGAATCGATTCGAAATCGAATCGTATAATCGTCAAGAATCATATGGTTAATCATTGAACCCCTTTAATCTGGGTCATTTAATTTATAAAAAAATTATGCCTATAGAACAAAAAAAAATATTATTGATTTTTTATGAAATTTTAATTTTTCTAAGAAAAAAACCTTGAATTTTTTAAGCAAAGATCGAAAAAATAGAATAACCCTTTCAATAAAAACTGCCTTTAGTGAGCCTATGAAGAAAAAACAATTAGTAGCAGATTTAGCGAAACTCAAGGAAAAGAACCAATTCTTAAGAAATAATCAAATTTTCTTAGCAAAGCTTATTACAGACATCATCACATTGTTAGAGACAAAATTTCCAATGCAGTCGTGGACGAAGGAAGAGCAAACAAAACTCTTGTCTAAATTTTTCCTTGGAAAATGGGATACAATCTCAGACGATAAAATAAAAAAGATAATAAAAAACAACTTACAGTTTGAGAAATTTATCAAAAACATTTCTGAAGCAGCCTCGTAAAAAGTTCTCGCTTTTTTAATCGAATTTGAAAGAAGAACAATTTAAATTAAATCCCAAAAGATATTTTTCTATTTTTTTCGTTTTATTTAGTTCGATACAGCCCTTTTTGTTTTTTATATAGCGTCATTAACCTAATTGCGGGGGAATCTTCGTAGCCAACATCTACATCGATGACAGTTGGACGATTTGAATTAATGGCTTTTTGGAGAGCGGGACGAATTTGGTCGGGTTCTTTTACTTTAATACCTAGGCACCCGTAACTTTCTGCAATATCGGCGTAATTCGTTTGGGGAAGTTCGACGTCGCAATATCTTTTTTTATAATTAATTTTTTGGTTACCTTTAATCATCCCCCAACAGCTGTTATTGCTAACAACACAGATAATCGGTAATTCGTATCGGACAGCGGTATCGAGTTCTTGAGCGTTGAATAGAAAACTTCCATCTCCGCAAATGCACACGACAGGTTTATCTGGCTCTGCGAGTTTTGCTCCGACGGCATAAGGTATTCCCGTGCCAAGATGACCCATACCCGCAGCGAATAACACGCTTCTAGGAGAACGAGGCGTATGATTAAGATATAGTATTGAAAATACCATTATATCGCCCCCATCAATAGAGAATATCGTTTCTGATGGGAAGAACTCGAAGACTTCGAGAACCAGTCTTTGAGGTCTTATCGGAATTTTATCTGATTTTAAAAACTTTTGAGCTTGTTTTTCGTCGACTTGCTTAAATTCTTGGAGATATTTATTCCAACTAGAATATTCCTCGATCTTTACTTTAGGTAAATCTACTTCCATTTTCTCTAGTAGTTGCCTCAAGACTTCTTTACAATCGCCAACGATTCCGATGGTTGCGGGCCTATTTTTCCCAATTTCGCTCGGATCGATATCAACTTGGACTATTTTTTGAGTTTGCGACCATATCGGTGGTGCTCCAAAGAGAGTTGTATAATCCCACTTACACCCGAAAGATAATACCAAATCGGCGTTCGAAGCTGCCGATCTCAACGAACTTGAAGATAAGTACGAACCTACAAATGTATTTGTATCGCTTGAAATTGAGCCTACAGCGTTTACCGTCGTTCCAGCGGGGATAGAGTAGGATTTTGAAAGTGTTTTAATCTCGTCAAAAGCGAAAGAAGCTTTTACTCCCCCTCCAGCAATTATTAAAGGCTTTTCTGACTCTTTAAGAAGGGTAATAGCCTTTTCGATTTTATCTTCTTCTCCGGCGATTCTATTTGCAGGCATATACGCTTTGGGTTCAAGGATCTTTATTAAAGAAGAATCGTCTGTTTCTCGGACTAACGCAGTCTCTCTTAATTCTAAGTATACTGGACCTGGTCGATTTGTAAGCGCCGTCTTTATCGCAAGTTGAACCGCATCTGGTATTTCTGTAGGTTCTTCTACGCTTAATTGGAGTTTTGTAATGGGCTTCATCATCGAAACTTGATCGATACATCCTTGAATAATTCCCGTGTTCTCAAACATCTTTCCTACTTGAGCGCCTATTGCTAAAACGGGAATCGAATCCGCGTAAGCAGAAGCAATGCCCGGAACTAAATGCATGACTCCGGGTCCAACAGTCCCCATACACACTCCAAGTTTGCCAGTTGTTCTAGCATATCCGTCAGCAGCGTGAGCGCCTCCTTGCTCGTGTCTCACCATAATAGTTGTGATACCCTCATCGGTTCCAAATCGGTGGATTGCGTCGTATATTTTCAGTAATTCTCCTCCGGTAATTCCAAAAATATAGTTCACTCCGTTTTTCAACAGAGTTTTGACGAGTAGATCCCCCCCATTTAATAATTGTTTGGGCATATAAGTTATTTAGGAAGTGAATTAAATAAATCTTATTCGTGTGATAAAATAAGATAAGAATTTGGATATGTTGATTCTAAAAAGAATAATTAATAGAAAGAAAAAGGAAAACAAAAAGTAATTATAATAAAATTAAGAATTGATTATTTCTTAGCGATATTATTTACCTGTATAAGAGTAATCGGGATTATGCTCACCTCGTTTAAAGATTTCCCATTTGAGATACGCAAGGCCTTCGCTTTTATTTTTTATACCGTACACCTCTAACTTATTACTTAAATTCAAATTTTTTTTAGCGGTATCGAATTCCCGGTAGATTTTGTCAAACGGATTAATCGATTGAGTAGTGATCACTTCGTTCACGGCTGTTGCTAACTTTTTAATTATGTGTCCTAACGCTTGCTTTCCTTTCTCTTGAGACGAGTGAATATTAGGATCCTTTCCCATGACGCCGTGTCTTATACAGCGTTCTGGAAAATTTAAGCCTTCTGGGAGTTTTGTGAGATCTACATATTCTTGATTAATCGCTAACATCATGGATGTTTCCCATTCGGCGGCGTGATCCCCATAATATCCCATATCTGTTGCTAAAGCTTGTTCGGGGATTCCAAGAGCGAAACAATTGTCATATTTTTTGGAAATTTTCTCGCACGCTTTCCTAACTTGTCTTATTTGCCCTCTGGGGTAGTGACCCGTAAGCAATACGATAACACGGAAACCCATCTCGTAAAGTTGTTTCACGAGCTTTTTGGTGAGCTTTTTCAAACATCGTTTCGAAAAATCAAATGTATATGGAAAATTCATAACACCAAACGCTCCCCAATTTACGCAAGGAAAGAGCACCCCGCCCGTTTCTTCTGCTGTTCTTTTCAGTATGTGTTCGGCCTTAAGACTGTCCACTCCAAGGACATTATGCTCCCCGTGCCATTCAAGGGCGCCAAAAGGGATGTATGCAATAGGATTTTTCTCAATCGTTTGTTCTAATTCCGAAGGAAATGAGTCTAAGTAATTTAGATAATTATTCGTCATTATTTCGCAACCCTTTTTATTTTTAATATAAGTTTTAAATATTAGATTTAGATAAAAAACTTTATATATTTCTTCGTTTAAATTTTTTTTATGACCGAAAATAATGATAAAAAGGTCACAAGATCGAAAGGATACTTCCGTTATATGATTTTCATTTTGATCTTCGTACAAATCTTAGACGCTTACACAACGAGTTATACTGCCGCTTTTCCATCAAAAATTATTGAAGAATTTCTCTCTGAATATTCTGCAAACGAAGCGAACTCAATTATGGCTTTGAGTGTGGGTATCGCTACAGTAGGTATGTATTTCGTATTTGTCAATCAGTATTTAGCTGACAAATTTGGAAGAAAACTGATGCTTTTCGTGACGACGCTTGGTATGGGCGCCTCAGCTCTTCTTCTTGCCCTATCCACCAGTATCATTCAGTATACAATCTTCCTGTTTATGACATACTTATTTTTTAGTAGCGATATGTGGCTTATATATGTAAACGAAGAGGCAGAACCGAAGAAAAGGGCGTTATATACGAATATTTTAATGGCGGGGGGTATTATGGGACCCATATTAATGCCTATTTTCCGTTCTATATTTATAACGGAAACATCTCCCGTTGGAGCATGGAGAGGGATGACGCTTTTCCCCATTTTCTTAGGAATTCCATTAGCCATCGTAATAATTCTTACCTTCAAAGAAACATCTAAATACGAGGAGATGAAGAAAGGACAATTAGAAGAATCAGAAGTTCAGACTTCCATCCTACTTAAGGACAACATAAAAGCTCTGTTTACTACAGCTCGGAGAAAAGAGATTATTGTATTGTACGTGATAAGTTATTTACTGGGTCTTAATTTCATATTACTCCAGTTAGGCGAGAGTTTCATCGCAAGCGCGCCTAATATGCGAGAAAGTCAAGTCAATATTATAATTTTAATAATCGCATTATCCGTTATCATAGGCTATTTGCTTACAGGAGTTATCGCCGACAAGATTGGACGAATTCCCTTGTTATACGCTTGTTCGATCTTATTACCGCTATCTACGCTTATTCTCTTCTATGGAGTGACCACTTCGGGTGGGATTTTTATTATCGTCGTTTTAGGAATTGCGATGGGCTACGTTGCTTACGATTCGCTTCACATTGTCCTAAGAATTATAATCATGGAAGTAGTGCCGACGGACAGGCGAGGTACTGGGAGTGGACTTCGCGCTCTGATCACCGCTATAGGGATTACCAGCGGATTCTTAATCGGCAGTTTGATAACGCTCTTTTTTGGCTTGGGTGTGGCGTTTATCGTGATGAGCATCCCGCTTTTGGCAAACATTTTCTTAATTCGCGCTTTTGTCAAAGAAACGAAAGGGACAGATCTCGGCATGGTCAAATAAAGTAGAATTAATCTAATTCTTTTTTTATTTTTAATTTTTGAACCTAATTAATATTTAGTTTCAAAGAAGTAGAGGATTAAATAGATTTAAAGCCCTAATTTTTTTAGAATCTCAAGCTCCTTTTTTTGAGCTTCTGATATCTCTCTTGGAACTTTTATCTTAATCTCAATTAATAAATGGCCTTGATTTTTTCTCTTAGAATTGTAAAATCCTTGTCCTTTTAATCTTAAAACCGTGCCATCCTTGGTACGAGGGGGAACATAGATATAAAAAGATTTTTTGATAGCTGGGACTTGAATTTCGCCTCCCAAGACTGCTGTACTAAAAGGAACTTCTTGAACAACGTACAAATCGTCGCCTTTTCTTTCAAATATAGGATGATCCTTTAAGTGAATGACCACATATAAATCCCCTGGCTCTCCGCCGTTCATTCCTGGTAAGCCTTTACCCTCAAGCCTTAAGATCTCTCCCTCTTCAGTACCCCGCAAGAAAGTAATGAGTAAATTTTTAGATTCTCCCGAAATTGGATCTTTATATTGGAACTTTCTCTGTCCTCCATAATATGATTCTAAGAACGAGATTTCCATGTCGTATCGTAAATCGTCCCCATCTACAGGTCCAATTCCGTAATTTTCCGTATTCACCTTGCTAGTGTATTTAGATTTCGAAGAAACATCAAAAACAGTTTTCATGTTTCCAAAAAGGGCAGATTTCACGGCGCCACTTCTCTCGACTCGTTTAGTCCGCTTAAATTTAATGTCGTTTCCTGGAGCAGTTTTAGATCGATCAGATCGAGGGATATTAATTTGATATGTCCATTTTCTTTTACTTCTTGGGATACTCACATTATTTTGATACGCAGAAGGATTCTTTTCGACTCTCCTGAGATTATCGTACATTTTTCTTCGATTATCGTCCACTAATATAAGATAAGCTTGATTTATTATTTTGAACTTTTCGCCAGACTTAGGTTCTCGTGGATTTACATCGGGATGATATTTTCTCGCTAACCTACGGAAAGCTCGCTTGATCTCCTCCTTATTAGCAGTCTCCTCGATGTTTAAAATCTTGTAATAATCCCTCATCACGATTTAATTAACCTTTAGCTTGAGCTTTTCTAAATTAAATATATAATAAAACTCGTGTCTTTTAAAAAGATCTATAAAGAAAAGTTGAATTTAAGTGTTTGTACAAATAAAATTAGTAAAAAAAAGTGAAGTTGATTGACTTTCTTAACGATATTTTTACGCGCTCTCCTTCTCCCATTCAAAATCTAAGGTTATTAGCTTTCTCGTAAATAAATAGGCAATGAGAATTATCCCCGAACACCATAGCCCCCAGACTATATATCCCCAAGAAAAGTCTCTACCCGGCACATTTGGTAGACTTAAAATAAATCCCGTTACAAAGAGCGCCATAGCTTGGAAGATGTTCAATAATATCTGAGGAAATCCAGCATATAGACCCGCCTTTCTTGCCTCACCCGATCTTTGTTCATAATCTTCTGCTAAATCAGCAAACCAGATATAAGGAAAGAGATACCACCCACCAAGAAATGCTGCAATCCCCAGTACAAAAATTATCCCAAAAATAAAACTAACATTAGGAATAAGGCCTATTAACGAAAATGGTAATATGATTACACCTGTAAGCAGGATTATCATGAATGTGGGTTTTTTCCCTTTCTTATCGATTAGTTTTTTCCACATAAACAAAAAGATCATAATACCCACAAGAAGAGATACAGCTGCGAGATATAACGTAGTTCCTTCAAACTTTAACACGACTGTGGCGAATCCAAGAATTGTTGGAGTAATCATTCCGAGCGCCAGAAAAGCAATAGCTTGCAACCAACATACCTTCATAAAGTTTTTGTCTTTTACCACTTTTTTTAGATCTTGGATAAAATTCATTTCAGCCCCTTCAATCTTTTCGACTGGTAAAATAATGGCACACGCGTAAAAGAGAGCAATAGCAAGAATAGCGAAAAAGATTACTAAGACGATGAATGTTGGATCTATTGTTCGCGTTTTGAGAAATGACTCAATTAAGGGCGGAAACACCAAGAGAGTGAATACGACTCCCACACCCGTTCCAATAAAACTAAATAGATTTTGGAACGCTGAGGCCTTCGGTCTTTTATCTACTTGGAACTGTTCCGCCACCCAACTTTGGTAGGGCGTGGTAAGTCCTCCGTAAGTGAACTGAAAAATTGCATCCCAGCTCAATATCCATATAAATAATAACATAATCGTCGGATTTTGCAGCACGAGCATAGGTAGTAAGGCCATTGTGAAAGATAACGCAAGCAGAGGAGCGTAGAAAAACATAAATGGTTTTCTTCTCCCATATTTGGTATCAATACTGTCTGAAAGCCAGCCCATCAGGAACTGACCCGCAGCGATACTTAATTTTCCAATTGCGGTTGCGATGCCAGCCAATATTGGGGGTAAACCGTAAGCCGTAATATAAAGAAATAAAATACCGAAATCGATAATATCTAATACGATACCTGCGCTCAAGCGTGGCATTCCATATACAAGAAATTTACTTGTAGAAGCTTCCTCGTACGATTCCATATTAAACTCACTTACTTTTTATATTTGAATTATAGTTAGATTTTCTATATTATATTTAATCGTATTTTAATAAAAATGATACTAAACGAAACAAAAAAAGAAGAACCTCTATCAAATTAAAAATGATAAAAATTAATTGTTGGATGAATCAAGAATTTCGCCAACATAGTAAAAGCCCACTAAGTTGCCTCGCTTTTGGAACTTTCTTGAAACGATTAAAATTATTACATGCTCGTTCTCGTCAACAGCGCCAGTTTCAACGGCAAACTTAACTGACTGCTCGATGATGCTTTCGACATCTAAATTAAAAAAATCGATTTTGTCTATATGAACCGGTTGGACACCCCACACTAAATTTAAAATACGAGCAGTCAATTTATGAGGAGTTAATGCGATTATTGGTAGCGGAGGACGAAATTTTGAAATCATTCTAGCGCCATACCCTCCTCGAGTAATTACTAAAATTTTTCCCCTAAAATTAAGATCTTCCATTTCTTTTGCGAGAGCGTGTATAGCGTGTCCTATAGTTTGCGTATGCGTCAATTTATCCGAATCGTACTCATCTGGAGGCCTCAGAGGCATATTCTCCGTTGCCGTAAGTGCAATTCTATTCATATATTTCACAGCGTTAATAGGATACTTTCCTACTGCTGTTTCTGCAGATAACATCACTGCATCAGTTCCATCAAGCACAGCGTTAAAAACATCGTTAGCCTCCGCCCTTGTGGGAATTGGATTATTCGTCATTGATTCAAGCATTTGCGTTGCAACGATGACTGGCTTGCCTTCTTTATTACACTTGTATATCATTTCCTTTTGCTTTAATGGAACCTGATCGGGCGAAATCTCTACGCCTAAATCTCCCCTGGCGACCATAATACCATCGCTTACTTCTAAGATGTTTTCAAAATTGTCAAGTGCGACGGGTCGTTCTATTTTTGATATAAGCTTTACGTCGGTGTTTCCCGCATTCTCTATGATACGTCGTACTTGGAGAACATCCGCTCCATCGGAAACAAATGAAATCGCTAAAAATTCTGGTGCCAATTCTGCGATTAGCTTTATGTCTTCGACATCCTTTTCTGTAGGTACTTTTTGTTTTAATTCTCCCGAGGGAATGTTGACACCCTTTCGATCGCTAATAGAACCGCCTGATATAACTTCTCCTATTAAATGATCGGTTTTCTTCTCCTTTACTTGGATTTTAATGATCCCATCGTTCACATATAAGTTATAGCCCGGTTTCATAGAGTCTAAAAAACCAGTAAGTGGGATTGAAAACTGAGTTTCGTCTCCCATAATTTCTTTTTCGTATAGTCGGACTTTTTGCCCTACATTAAGATTATAAGGTTCTTCGCCTTTGAATTCTCCAACTCTGATTTTCGGACCTTGAATATCACATAAAATTCCTACATACGGGTCAACCTTACGAATTCTATCTACCAACTCCCTTTTTTCTTGATGCGTTCCATGAGAAAAATTCAACCGAAAGACATCAACCCCCGCATTAATGAGTCTGTTTAACATTTTCTCAGAATTGGAAGCAGGGCCGAGCGTGGCAACAATTTTAACGGTATTCTCGCGTAACAATTTCCTATACTCGTTAGAATCTTCTTTAATCATAAATTTCTCTCTTATCCATCTACTTTGTTTTAAAATAACTTATGTTATATATCTTTATGCTCGGTTATAAAATTATTCTCTAACTAAAAGCTCATTTAATCTATTTAGTTTTAGTCTAAAGTTCTGTTTGAAATTTTTTAATATTTCTACAGATTCTAACAAATTTTCCTCAGTATTTATTGCCTTTAAAGCCAGCAAATTTATTCGATGAGTTTTCGGAAGAATCTTATATTGAATAAGATGTAGAGAGTTATCA
>WJKD01000139.1 GCA_014729315.1 Promethearchaeota archaeon
ACCAAAATAGTTATTACCAATCCAACTATCAAAAAAAATAATATTTCCGCCGCCTTCTTCAATCAAATCAATCAAATAGTCTCCAATAAAAATGGAGCAACCAGTTAGGATAACATCTTTCGTGTTGTTTTCACCGTATTGTGCTCCATCCTTCGAATCACTAAAATTTTGCGTTTCCATTTCAGAAAGATAAGTTGGTCCAAATAATAACGCTCTTTGCAGAATTTCCAATTTTTTTTTTCCACTTACTCCTGAATGATTTAACTTGCTTATTTCCTTTTTAAACGCATTATATCTTTTTAAGCTAGTAAAAATGGATTCATTTGTTATTTCGTTTCCCTTGATTATTTCTAATTGGTTCTTAAAATCCTCTAATTCAATTTTGTAATATTTTGCGGTGTTTTCGCCAATCGAGTAAGGAATATAATGATTAATTCTAGGAATAGAAAAATATTTTGAGATAATTTCTGCCGCGCATATATTTGATACGCAGTGGTTTGATACAATAATATAATCGATTAAATCTAAAAAAGAAAATTTAGAAGGTTTCTGGCTAAAAAGCCCGATACAACTCTGAGCGAAAGAACATGTGGAAGGAGGCAAATAATCGTGACTAGCGTTCATCAACTCGTCGTTTCCGGCAAATATTAAATTTAAGGGTATGAAACCCGCAGCGTCAATAATCTCTTCGGGAATATTATCGTGGGACATATAAGCAACGATTTTTTTCCCTTCCGCTTTTTTATCTCTGAGGTATTGATTATATTCTATTAAGAGCTCATTAGTCATCATTTTTTAGTTGTGAGTTTAATATTAGTATTAAAATTTTTGATCAAATATCGAGTATGTTTGATATTATCCAACCGCTTAAATTCCTAAGAAAATTCAAATTAGATAAATAGTGTTATAATGAATTTAATTAAAAAATAGTATTAATTCTTGATACCGTAGGAATTTTAGAACAAAAACGATTAGCTCTTCTTATCTTGTGCAATTAACGCAGCCCCTATAGCTCCTGTAAGCTGTGGATACTCTGGGGTGACGACCTCAAATCCTAATTCAATTTCTAAATACTTTTTAACCGCTATATTTTTAGCGACTCCTCCACAAAACACCAATGGGGGAGCGACGCCAATTCGTTTTGCCATTCCGCTTACTCTTCTGGCAATTGATTTGTGAATTCCGCTCGCAATATCTTCTTTCGAAGCACCCCTCGCAAATAACGAGATAACTTCGCTCTCTGCAAACACGGTACAAGTAGAACTTATTGAGGCGGGTTTACTTGATTTTAACGCTAGTTTCCCGAAATTTTCCAAATCCACTTCCAGAGCGTGCGCCATTACTTCTAAAAACCTACCCGTTCCTGCTGCGCATTTATCATTCATTTGAAAATCAATAACATTTCCCGATTTTTTAGAGATAACTATTGCTTTACTGTCTTGACCACCGATATCTATAACCGATTGTGCTTCTGGATAAAAATATTGAACACCTCTGGCGTGTGCAGTAATTTCAGTAATTCTATCGTCAGCAATATCGATTGAATTTCTTCCATAACCCGTCGACATCACGTATACGTCTGATCTGGCTAAATTATTTTTTTCAAGTAACTCATCGAATAAGTTGTGCCCAATTCTTTTAAAATCGTATGTAGACCTTTCGGTTCGAGAATCGATTAATTTTCCATCGTTTAAAATAACGATTTTAGTTGCCAGACTCCCTATATCTATTCCAACAAAAGCTTTCAATGTTTATTCGTCCAATTAATCTAAATATTATAGAGAGAAAAATGAAGTTTAAAAAATAAAATTTTTGATTATTTCCTTTTTTTAATTCCTAAAAAATGATTTAGACTCCCAAAAATATAATTGTGATAATTATTGTCAGAGTAAACGCCGCAAGCATCTGAACTATATTTTTTGGGATAGATTCTTTTGAGATAATACCTAAGAAAGTTCCCAAAAATATAATACAAACGAAGATTATAACAAACGCGGTTATAAACACTGTGAAACCCGCTTCTGCAACGAATAAAAATGGAAGTATCGCAACAATTCCCCCGAAGAATGGACTAACTCCGTTTACAAATGAAACCAATACTCCCGTAAAGCTTTCTGCTTTTTCGTGAAGAGTTTTTATTTTCTTTTCTTTCAGCTTTTTTATTGAGAAAATTTTTCTTGGTTTCATATTAACGGGGGCTATGACTAAAGCTTTATTAATTTCGTCTGGATTACTTTCTTGGAGTGCTAATTCTTCCTCTTCCGTAAAGATTCCCATGGCTTTGTGTAATTCTTTTCTTTCTTTTCTTTGTTCGGCTCGCTCAGAAAGATAAGAACCCGAAAGACCCGAGATTAACATTGATATTGAAGTTCCGAGACCGGTTAATATGACGTACGAAGATTGAATTTTTTCACTGGGATTTTGAAGAATAATTACAAAAAACCCCAGTAATATCCCCAAAATTGTTAACATCCCGTCGTAGAAATTATGTACGCTCCATTAAAAGAGATTTTTAAGGACTTACGAAGTATCTACGAGCGGTTCCAGCATAGTCTGTAATTTCGTTATATAATTTTAGTTTCTCGATTAAACCCATTTTTTTATAAAAAAATCTATGTTTCTAATTAAAATCAAATCGCAAGAATTAATAACTAATCATTCAATAAATAACTAATCATCGGTTACTTAAACTTATTTTAAGATGTAAAGGTAAGATGAACTAAAATTTTGATTAATCATTTGCTTAAAATACTGAATGGTCAGAGTTTAAAAACTATGATTTTTATTGATTAAATGTATATTATTATTATACACGATGATAAAATTACTAATTTTAACCAAACTCACTAATAATTAAAAAGTAAAAGAGAGATGTTATAATTTGAATAGGACGAGAGAACAAATAATTTCGATGCTGATTGAGCATTCGCGAGTTTTGCACTCGGTTATAAGTGATATGGGCGTTTATTATTCCATGTGGGCAGAAGACTTTTCCAAAAATAAAGACGATTTGGTAAAGAAAAAAGCAAAAATGGAGTTATCTGAAGAGGACGCAGATACTATAAAAATCCGCATGATTCAAGACTTTTCTGAAGCGGGGGCACAAGGTTTAGGAGATTATATAGCATTAATTTTGAGAATGGATAATGTGATTAACAGCGCTCTTGAATTTTGCGATATATTATCCTATTTAGTTGATTGTAATTTAAGCGAAGACATGAAAAAGCAATATCGGAAATTAATTAACTACATCATTGAAATGAGCACTAATTTGAAAATTACAATAAAAAACTTAAGAGACAATCTGCAGGAAGTATTCGGTAATACGACTAAAATTCACGAAATTGAGAACAAAGTTGATGGCATTTTTCGAGAATTTTTATCTGAATTATACGATAACAAAGAATTAGATATTAGATTACTCCTTCGAATTAGAGACAGTATTATTGTTTTAGAAAACTTAGCAGACAGAATACACGATATCGCAGACAATATAAGAGTCCTTATATATCAATAATATATCCTAATTTTAATAACTAGATTTTTACACCTTATTAAGTTAATCAAAAATGGATGAGATACGCTATAACTCAATTTTAGTCCCGATTGATGGATCCTCTAAAAGCTTTGAAGCTTATGATTATGCATTAAAAATATGTAATTTATTTGGCGATTGCTCTATAACTATATTACATGTGATTAACGAAGATAACATTAAACAGATTCATACCCATCAAGGAGAAGATATAAATGCTCTCCTAAGAAAATATCAGAATCAGGCTGAAAAATATTTTAATAAAGCTTTTCACAAGGCAAGATCTAAAGGATATGAAGATAGTTTTATTGAGAGGATTTCTACAACCATTCTTCAAGGTGAACCCGCCGCAGAAATAATTAAGTTTACAAAAGAGAAAGATTTTGACCTTATTGTAATGTGTCTGCGAGGAAAAAAACATATTGCAGAATATATGATTGGACATGTAACTGAAAGAGTAATAAGAGTATCTAAAATACCGGTTATTGTTATTCCTTAATATTACGGCTTGAACCATTCGAAAAAATAATAGCTACAAGTCAAGGGATTTGCTATAACGAATTTCTTTCTTACTGAAGTTGCTAACCTCCCTGCTCGAACCATGTCAATTGCGGTGATTTTGGAATCGTGGGGGAGCACATGGACAATAAAAGGAGAATGCTCAAGCCCAGGACCTTTCTTATATACGACGAAATCTGCTCCAAATTTTAGACCAGGGCGGGGCACATATCCTTTTTGCCTTAAATCTTTGTAGATGATGTACTTTTCCTCGAATTTATTGTGAGTGATTTTTGCTATTTCAAAAAACTCGCTCTTTGAAAGATTTTTATTGTTCTTAATATTTAATATTGAAATCTCTTCTTTTTCAAGCAAATAATAGGCCTCTATAAGAGATAGTTCAGAAGGTTTGGAAAAGTATTCAAGTCTAGGTTTATTAATTCCAAGAGGGCTTCCAAAAAATCTTTTTTTTACGTATAACCAAGACGCGTAAAGCGGATTGAAAACTACGACTCGAGAATTTACAAATTTAGTTGGTATAATTTTGGGAATCGTATCTTCATCTACTTCGTCTAATACGACGCTTTCGTCGTTTTCCTTACTCATTATTATAGATTTATTTTAGATAATTTATTAAATCTTTCAAAAATTTAAGAGAATTTAATGAGATCATTTATATTTCAAAATAAATATTCTTTATATTATAGATTAAGTTAATTCGAAGATGATTAATTTGACTGTTAGAAAAGCAGCTTCAGCTGGAAGCTTTTATCCACGATTTAAACCAGATTTAATACGAATTATTGAAGAAAGTTTTGAAAATGATAAATTTGGACCGGGAGAAAAGCCTGAAACAATTAATAAAGAGAGAAGAATAATTGGTGGGGTCTCTCCGCATGCGGGTTATGTTTATTCTGGTTGCGCTACTGCCCATACTTTCTTAAATCTCTTCAAAGAAAAAATACCCGACTCGGTTATAGTATTAGGAACGGATCACATTGGTTATGGAAAAGTTGGACTAATGCAAGATGGCGAATGGGAAACTCCTCTGGGAAATATAAAAATAGATAAAGATCTAAGCAAAGCTATAATCGAGCAGAGCAATATTATTATTAGCGATGATTCTGCTTTTATGGGATTTCCCTACGGTCGAGAGCACAATATAGAAGTCCAACTTCCTTTTATCAAATATTGTGCCAAGGATCAAGATATAAAATTCGTTCCTATTAAAGTAGGTACTAAAAATTATGAAAACTTAGAATCAATATCAAATGATATTGCTAACGCTGTAAAGTCTTTAAACAAAGATATTGTTATAGTAGCCTCGTCTGATATGACCCACAAACAACCAAAAAATATTTCTAAACCCCAAAAGGATTTAGAAGATATGCATCAAAAGGATCAAGCCGTCATCGAAGCTTTCAAATCGTTTTCTCCTTCTCGAGTTCTTAAATATGCTCAGAAAACATCTGTTTGTGGACCTCAAACAATTACCGCATTAATGCTCACTTGTAAAAATCTGAATGCTTCCCAATGTAAAGCAATTAAATATTATACAAGTTATGAGAAGGGAGGAGGCACAGGACCATGTGAATATTCAGTTGGCTACTTCTCGGGAATAATTAAAAAATAATTAAAAATTAATTTTGAATAATATGTCAGAAGAAGAAAAAAAGCAAAATGATTTCATTGGAATGCTTAAAAAGATGAAATCCGATATGAAAACCCCTTCCGTTATTGGAGAAACCTTAGATCGAATAGAAATCTTAAATAAAGAGAACGAGACACTAAAAACGCAAATCGAAGAATTACAGCTACAGTTGGAAAAAAACAAAGGACTGCTTCAATCGTCTGAGGGAATTCTAAAAAGAACTTTAGAAGAAAAAGAACAAATAGTCGAAGGAAAAAATAATGAAATAGCTTCTTTAAAAGAACAATTGAACAAAAAGGAAGCGGAAATCGCTGATAGCAGCGCAAATCTACAATTAGTGGAAAATTATAAAAACGAATTAGACACGAAAAAAGCGGAATTAACCGAATTTAGGAGCAAATTAAGTTCATATGAATCAAAAATTGAAGCTCTCATTGGTGAAAACGAAGCTTCCAAACAAGAGCTATTAGAACTCCAATCTTCAATAGATGCAAAACAAATGGGAGGTTCAGCTGACCCAAATGATGCAATCAATAAAAAATTAATCGAAGATTTACAAGGCGAGTTATCGAAAAAAAAAACTCAAATTTCACAATTACAATCAACTATTGAGGATTTAGTTGAAAAGAATGATGAATTGGAGAAACATTTACAAGAAGTAGAGGAGGGTTTAAATATTGACTATGTTGTTCCCGTAGAGGCCGCTCAAGCACAGCAAGAATCCTCCGATGGCGCTAAAACTTCAACATCTACATTAGAAATTTTGTGTCAAGATCTTCAATCGGATTTAAATAAATATAAAAGAGTTATCCAGAAATTAAAAGAAAAAAACCAAACACTTCAAAATCAACTGAAACAAGAAGGTGGAATAGAATCGATTGAGGAAGTAAGCGAAATAAAAGAAGAAAATCAAGCATTAAAAATTAAAATATCCGATCTTGAAAGTAAAATTTTAGATCAACAGCAAGCAGATTCTTCTTTAGAGGTATCTGAAACCACAATCGTTAAGTTACGAGAGGAATTAGAAGAGAAAAATAAAATCATTGCTCAATTGGAGAGTAAACCTTCCGAAGTTCCAATAACCCCAAGCTCTGGACCTATGGCCGGATTAATTGAAGATCTACAGAGTAAGATCTCTAAATTGAAAATTGCTTTAAAGGAAAAGAATAAATTAATCGATAAATTACAAAATCAATGAACAAATTTTCAAAAAAAAATCCTCCTTCTTTCTATTTTATTGGTCACTTCGCAATTGACACTATTATAAGATTTAAAATTACAAATAAACCAACCTTAGGAGGGAGCGTTTCTTATTGTTCATTAGCCTTGAGAAAATACGCCAATGCTGTTAAAATTAGTATTATCTCAAATTTAGGCAAATCTAATTTTGACGATTCTCTTCTTAAAAAAATTCGACAAAATGATATCAATCTTAAGGGTTGTAAATGGTTTGATGTTGATAATACTAATTTTGTTTTAGACTATTACAATCATTCGAGAACTCTAACTCTTAGATCAAAAAGCCCCGATTTAAAATTTGAGGATCTTCCTTCTTTCCTTGTTAACAACTCCCCCGACGTAATTGTTCTTGTCCCCCTCTGCAACGAAATAACTTATGATTATGTATCAAAGATAATAAAAAATTTTCCAGACTCTTATATCGGCATCGATCTCCAAGGTTTTATAAGAAAAATCGAAAATGGAAAAGTATCTTTGGAGAGAGACGAAGATGTTCTTAATAATATGGAAAAAGTTATTGACTTAATAGGGGATAAACTCATATTAAAGGGTTCGGAAGAGGAAATGAAACTTCTCTCTGGCGAACAAGATCTCTATAAAACTATGGAATATTTTAGAAAATTTCAAAATAATGCTATATTTATCATGACACTCGGAGATAAAGGATCTTTAATCATCAAAAAAGACGAAGATATATTAAATATACCGGCTTTTCAAGCTAAGGAGGTAGTTGACGAGACTGGTGCTGGAGATGTATATTTGTCTATATTTTTATACGAATTTGTCAAATCTCATAAAACTTGGAACGAAGTGAAGAAAGCAGGACTTTATGCCTCTGCTGCAGCTTCGTTTTTACTTGAGAAAAAAGGACCTAATGGGTTTGAATCAAAAAAAAAGGTTATTAAAAGACTGAATAGTAAAAAAACTTTATCTTAGGGTGAATATATATTCATATCAACAGCCATTTCGCAATTGGTGTAATCATTGCGTCTCTTTTTAATCCGCTTTTTAATTTTGATCTTCTTGAATTTCTTTTAATTGTTTTCGCTTCATTTCTCAACGATTTTGATGTTTTTTTCTCAAAATACGCTAAAGACCATAATCATAGGAATTTAATTACGCACAGTATAATACCAAGTATTGTTTTAATCATACTAGGAATTGTTTTTTATTGGCCCGCGCTATTCATTAGTGGTTTTGCATATTTTATTCACATTGTTGTTGATACCTTTGATTGGGGAACAAATTTTTTCTATTTTCCTCAGAGGACGTTTGGTTTACGATTATTGATTAAAAATGAGGAAGAAAATTTATCTGAGCATTTATCACAATATAATAACCCCGAATCGTTTTTCGATTTTAAATATTATAATAATAAAATTTCTTTGGCAGTTGAAGTAATTCTGTTCGTTGTTATGATAATTACAATAATATTTTTTGCGTTGGAGTTTATGTTTATTATATTTTTTTATTTCTTAGGCTTATATTTCCATTTAGCTCGTCATTTCCGATTGAAAAAAATAGAGAAAGAGAAAGAAAATCAAGAATAATCAGAAAACAAGAAATTAATCTCATGATACCAGAAAATACTACAAAAGAAACCCCTCGTTTCAATTTCAATTCTTTTCTAAAGAATCTTTTTTCGTGGGTAGATTCGTTCCAAATTGATGGTAAACCTGGAAGATTTTCCGTAACAATAGATAAAGAGGAACCGTCGCTCTATGGGACGTGCGATATGGTTTATAATTTAAAAATTACGAATAATCTTCAAGATTATCTTAAAACGCACAGGGAAGAAAGTTTGGAAGAATGGCGTAAATTTATTCAATCTTATCAAAACGAGAAGTCTGGTTGGTTTAAAGAAGGTTTGTTTAACTATGGATTTCACTTCAAAGAGCATAGCACGGCGTTTGCCGTTTCTGCTCTAAAATTGTTAGGAACCACTCCAAAATATCCTTTAAAAATTGCCGAGAAATTGAATACGCAGAAAAAAGTAGAAAAGTGGTTAAAAAGAGGACCTGAATGGGGCCTTTTATATTGGCCTGGTTCACATAGAGGAGGGGGAGTTGCTGCGGTTTTTGCTACATTAGGTCCAGAAAAATACCCTCACGAAGATTTTTTCGATTGGTATTTTAATTGGTTAGATAAGAACGCTGACCCAGAAGTTGGATTCTGGAGGCTTGGTTGGATTCATAAGCTCAAAAAAGATAGGTTAACTAAAAACGAGTTAGGTGGTGCGGTTCATTATTATTGGATTTACGAGTTTTTAAATAGACCTATACCTTATCCTGAAAAAATTATTGATTCAACCTTAGCTTTACAAAATGATATGGGAACTTGGGATACGATAGACTCTTATTGCATTGATCTGGACGCCATTTTCTGTCTAACTCGCTGTTTAAGACAAACATCTACCTATCGAATAGAGGAGATAAAAAGTTCTATATTAAAATATCTAGAACATGTTACTAATACTATTAACAATAAAGAATTTTTCTACTCGCACTATAATTCTACCCATAGATTAACGGGATTTCTGTGCGCTATTGCTGAAATATATAAAATTATGCCCAACTTTCTAGATCTTCCAAAACCTTGGATACAGACCCTAGATATTACTCCGTGGATTTAATCATTTTATAAGATGGAAGATCTTTAATCCTCTTGCTTTTTTTATAAAAAATAAATAAAAATTTTTAATTCATTTGGAAATATTATTGTTTTAACATAATTTAGAATAGATCAATAAATCTTATCTAAATAGTAAAATGGCAGAACTTCTAAATATTAAATGGTCCGACGTAACTTCTTTAACGTATGACATAGATTCGTATTTGAGCGAATTCGAGAAGAGAAAACCCGAACTAATTGAAAATTTTAAAAATTACGATCCTAAACAAAAAATCATTGATCGTATTGGAGAATTTCTCTCTACATCGGATTCGACTTATAAAGTCTTAGCGATAGGAGCGGAATGGTGTAAAGACTGCGCAAAACAAGTTCCCCAGATGGTAAAGATCTTTAAAAATATCCCTAATGACAATATAGAATTTAGAATTCTCTATGGTGTTAAAGTCGATCCCTTTAGAAAGGAAAGAAAAAAGCGAATTTTCTGGAGCCAACATCATTCCCCACTGGAAGCGATAAATCCTAATTTTGATTTAATCGCAATTCCCACATTTTATGTTTTCAAGGACGAGTTATATCAAGGCAGAATTATCGAAGAACCTTCTGATTATGATACTTTAGAAGAAGAATTGCTTTCGCTCTTAAAATGAAACCACCTTTTTTTTAATTAATTATTAGGTAAAAATTAAAAAATTAGAAATTTTGATACTTTACAGAGTAATTTATTCTTTTTACATATAATTGGTGATAAAAAAATGTCTGAAGAAATGACCACTAAAGTAGGTATCAAGCTTAAAGAAGAGATGATTTTTAAGTGCGAACTAGGGGAGATGAAGGTCGAAGATTGTTATATCGACGAAGAGCACAAAAAAGAAGCCGAAATGTGGGGTCCTAACCCCTCGCGAATGTTGGGAATGGCCGTCTTGGGATGTTTAAGCGCAAGCTTTATATTTTGTTTGAAAAAAAGAGACTTGTCCCTAGATGATCTTAAAGCCGATGCTGTGGTTCATATTGGTAGGAATAAAAAGGGTTTTTGGAGAGTTCAAAAAATTGATGTTGATATCAAATGCAAAATTGACGATCCCGAAGCCCGTAAGCGCGCTGATCAATGTCGTAAAATGTTTCAGAATTACTGTTTGGTAACCGAAGCAGTAAGAGAAGGAATTGATGTAGAAGTTAATCTTGATTATTAATCACTAAAATTTTATTTTATTTCTATTTTTTTGTAATCCGATATAACTAAACGAGTTTTAAAACTCCTTTCCCAGTTAACAATAAATTATGTTAGCTTACAGAAAAGTAAAGTTTTAAAATCTCATAGTTTTTCCTACGATCCCGATTCGACATTTGTCTCCAAACTGATTTTTGAATACTTCAGTGTGAGAAGTACAATGAAATAAAGTAATAGAATTTATGTTAGGCCGCAACATAGCAGCTTCCTTCTCAGTGAAACGGAAGGCGTGCATTCCACCTAAGATTTCAAGACTTGCGTCTTCAGATATTCCTAAGGGACTTCTATCATTTAAAAATTTATTTAGTCCAGGATGACAACATCCACAGATTAGGATGTATGAATTTTTAGACTTTACATAACACGCATGTTCGTATACTCCCCCGTAATCTGGAGCATAATAAGAGTTGGTAAGATAAATATTTTTTGATAATGAGTCGCAAACAGACGCTTCTTGAATCGTAATTCGATTCCTTTGAGGGATCTGGAATCCTTTGAAGCTTGCAGGTAAATCCCAGTCCTTATGAACATAAACAGGCACATCTGAACTATCTCTTAAAATACCAACTAACCCATCGGTGTGGTCATAATGATTATGACTCAATATTATCCCATCAATAGAAGCGGGTTTTATCCCATAGGTTTTAATGTTTGAAATAAGAGGAGTTGGTTTTGTTCCTACATCAAATAAAATTAGTTTTTTATCAACTTCGATTAAAGCAGAAAATCCATAAGATTTTTGAAAACCCGTTTTAGTTCCATTTAAATCATCAACTAATACAGTAATTCTCACTTCTGACATACTTAATTATATTATAGGGATTTTTAAACTTAAAAGCTAACGGATTAAATTAAATTATCCCTCTAATGAAATTATTTCAATTATTCAATTAAGATAGAGTGACAAATCAAAAATAAATCAATTCCAAATAAATTTAATCTTAATCCTTAATACCTTCATCAGTGATACTGAATATTGCGTCAGCTTCGGGAAGATTGGGAGCGTCCACTACTTTTGCAACTCTTTGTTCACCTTTTCCTTTTCTGAGGTAAATTCGTACCGTTGCTCCGTGCCCCATAATATGTCCACCTGTGTGGGTAGTGGGATTTCCGTAAAAAACATCAGGTTTAGACGAAACTTGGTTGGTGTAAACCACCGCTAATTCATCGTAAGTTTCGGTCAATCTCAATAAATCATGGATGTGATTATTGAGAATTTGCTGACGATTTGCGAGGGTCCCCCTCCCGATATATTCACTTCTGAAATGGCCGATAATCGAATCTACTATAACGAGCTTGATATTTTTCTCTTCGATAATTTTTGGAGCTTCTCTCACTAAAAGGATTTGATGATCGCTATTATACGCTCTGCCAACTGTAATACCTTTTAAAATATTATTATAATCTAAATCTTTTCCTTCGGCCATTTGGATTATTCTTTCTGGTCTAAATGTACCTTCAGTGTCTATATATAGTGCATTTCCTTCTAATCCAAAACTCTCGTAATCCATTTGAACATTGACGCATAATTGATGTGCAAGCTGGGTCTTACCCGTTCTATATTCGCCGAATAACTCTGTTACTGCTTCAGTTTCGATCCCTCCCGCAAGTAATTCGTCTAATTGATGACTTCCAGTAGTGATTCTCTTCATTTGTCTTCTTTTTTCCCAAATGGTGTCAGCAGATTTAAATCCCATTTTTTCAACATCTTGAGCTGCTTTAATCATTTTCGTTGCGGTTTTCTCTCCGATTCCTCCTTCATCGGTTAGCTTTTGTATAGGCATCATTGCGAGCCCGCGTATCGAAGTAATACCCGCTTCTTTAAGTTTCTTCACTGTAGCACTCCCCACTCCCGGAAGATCTTCTAAAGTATACTCCTTTTTCAAAATTTCAGATGCATTATCCTCATTTCCATTTGTTTTTGTAGAATCTTTTTCATTTTTCGCCATAGAACCCAATCCTCTATATAGTATTTATATTAACTATCTTTAGTTAATCTTACGCGCGTTCTATATTATATATTAGACTATCGGTTTAAAAATTAACTACAGACTAATAAGACAGTAAAAAAGAAAAGAAAAATTTGTAGTAATTATCTTTCTCTGGTTAATAACAGCAAAACAATGAGTAAAAGAACCGAGAATAGTAGTGTAAGTACCCACCCGATTCCACCAACCCATACATAAGCTAACCAGATAAATGGAATTATGAAAATTGCGTCTATTATTATCAATGCGAGGAGAGAAATGTGCTCTTCCATGTAGTACAGATCTAGAAGCATCGGCATGATAGCCAATATTACGAGAAAGCTCGCAGATACTCTAAAAGCTAAAAGATAGGTTGAATTTACCCATGATTGAATATCGTTCGAAGCAGTATATACGTCTGGAAAGTAAAAAAATCCGAGCTTCACGTTGTTCGCTTGCATGTGCGAATTTAATTGATCAGCGGGCAAAATTCCCGT
>WJKD01000016.1 GCA_014729315.1 Promethearchaeota archaeon
GGAACATATAGTTGACCGCACTCAATTGGCTACAATTGGAGATATTCTTCTATACGGTGTAATGAATAAGGTATTTAATGAGGATGTAAGCATTAGAGTTTTTATTGATACAATTATAGATAAGATTGATGATGAAGGATTTGATTGCATTTTTAAAGGCACCGGTCAGAATTGGTCATATTATTGCCAGCTCCGTCCCCTTGATATAGCTGCAGCTCTTAATCGATTGCGAACTCTTTCTGTTAGTCAACAGAATTTTCAGGAAAAACGACTTCAAATGTTTCACAGATAACTGGAGTATCTTCGGAAAAACCGATTCCAAGGCTCTCTAATTCTTCAGTCAAGCATCGTCGATGAACTTTCTGCCAATATTCGAGTGATTTATCACCTTCCCCTTCTATAGAAGCAAAATCAGCAGTAACCATGTTGAAAGGAGTAATCGTAATTTCAGTTGTCCTGATCACGCATTGCGCATTCCCGTCATAATCTGTAATTATGCTGTAGGCTCCAGCTTCTGGAATCGGTTCATTTTCGTGTTGTAGCGCCAGAAGGGATGATGTCGTACCCCGTTTTATACCTTTTAAAACCAATTTAGCAAGTTCATTTGCTAGTTCTTTTTTATCGGAAAAATGCCATACGCTGAAACGATTAGCTCTTGGTTTTTCTGTATCTTTAATAGTGGATAAATATTTATCCCACATTTTACTGACAGATGGATCCATAATTACAATATTTCTCCATTATTCAAATTATCGATAAAATACGCTTGAGAATCGGCACCTTTGAATACAATAACTTTACTATTATAGATATAATACCCAATGTTTAAACTCATGCCAACTAGTACGAACTTTTAAGGGACGGAGGTAAACAGTAAAAACAGTATACTCTCGCTTAAAAATACTGGACAGTTAAAAAAGGACATCTTAAACTTGAGCTATGAAGATACTTCTCCGCATGCTTATTATTGTTCCTATCATTTTACTACCGAGCCAATTGCTGTTTTCTGATTTTATAAAAGATAAGAAAATAAATACAGATTCCGGGATAAAAAATGGGATTGATTATCCATTAGTAGGGGCGGAGAAAATTTATAATGAAATTTATTCCTTTACCGCTTTAAATATTCCGGGCACAGCTAAAAGTGGGAAAAATGGACGAATTGCCCTAAATTATGATCCGTATTGGACTATTAAAAGTATCATTACTGAAGGAATAGGAATCGGTAGCGGTTTTGAAGCGGCTTTTCTTCCTTTTTTAGCCTTTAAGATAAATTTAGTTTATGTAGCTATTCCACAAGAAATTATTGGCATTAGGTATGTGCTCTCTATTATAAATTTTTCAGGGGGTATGAGGTTTTACTATTTAGCTACAGGTGCAAATGGTCCTTTTATTGGTGTTCATGGGGGGCTTTTTATTTTTTCTGCAAATATTTCGAACTATGATGTTACGATACCTTTGGTACCGATGGTTATGGTGGAAACAGGATATAAATGGAATTTCATGCGGGATAAAGGATTTTTTTTAGAACCATCAGTCGGGTATATTTTTACCGATCCCGTAATAAGTCTGGGCAATAGCACCCAATTAGGTGGCATTTATATCACAATTAATATAGGCTGGGTTTTTTAGCGAATAGTAATAATGAAAAGGGACGGAGGAATAAAAAAGGACTAAAAATAAGAAAAATATAAAAAAAATTATGTGAAATTAGTGTTTTCTTGAAGCACCAGACTGCAAAAGGTTGTTATTAATTATAACAACACAAAGGAGATGAGGTCATGCGAAAACCAAGAAAACTAAAAGAGGGCGCAAGTTATCATGTTATAGCTCGAGTAAACAGGAAAGAGATGATACTGAATACTGAAGAAATAAAAGAAATGTTTATGGAAGTGGTGCGCCGAGCAAAACGAAAGTATCACTTTGAGATAAAAAATTTCTGCATCATGAATAATCATATTCATATAATATTGAAACCACTTAAAAATGAGAGCTTGTCCAAAATCATGCAGTGGATCTTAAGCGTATTTGCGATAAGATATAATAGACATTTTAATTTAGTAGGTCATGTTTGGTATGATCGATTTACTAGTAAGATCATTAAAAGTTATAGTCAATATATATCTACTTTTCTATATATTTCAAAAAATCCAGTTCGCGCGAAAATTGTAAAACATGCGACAGATTTCCATTATAATGGAATAAGTTTTCTACAGAAAGGGATATTAGATATTATGGAGCGTCCTCCAAATTATTTTTTAAGATTGATATGGCCAAATATTGTATGACACTCTCCATACTGATTATCTAATCTTTTTTCTATATATTAACACGGGAGTTAACTACTGTCTGTACAGTAGTATCTTTGTTACATCAGAAGCATGTTCATGCCAGTAAAGAAATGCCTCATCTGCCTTTTCCAATGGATATGTTTGACTGATAAGCGTGGAAAAATCATATTTTTTATCCGAAAGAATCTTTAAAACCGATGCAATTTCGTGATTGAAAGCATTCCGAGAACCACGAATGTCAAGTTCTTTACTAACTATATATTTAGTAGTGAGAGGTGCTGGCTTATTAACGTACCCTATATAGACAATTCTTCCTGCAACTCTTACTAATTTTAGTGCTTGTTCATAAGTAGTTTTATTGCCGACTGCTTCGACTACGACATCAAATCCTTCCCCTGCTGTGAGGTCCATA
>WJKD01000140.1 GCA_014729315.1 Promethearchaeota archaeon
GTACTAAATTAAAGACTATGATTATTGCAGAAACGAGCGGGGAATATTAACCTCGAGGAGCTCAAAGCACCCGAATTATGTAGGATTAACGAAGGTCAAATTGCTGGTAGTAGAAGGAAGGACGCTTCGGGTCGGGGGCTCGATGCGCTAAACGGTTCCCCTGTGTTAGATATTAAACCGTATTGCAATAAAATGGATTAATTTACAGAATCAAGCATCAATAAAGCATTCCTGCTTACCAATTATTGATTTATTTCAAATAGAAGGGGGAAATTTAAAAAAACTGTAGTATTCCTCCTATTAAGAAAATGAGTTATGAAGAAACCAATCCCCAAGATATTAATACAAAAAAGGTGTTGAAATTATTAAAGCCTATATTTCCAGATATCAAAAAATCAGATGTTCAATTCTTTTACCATGGAACATATAACCTCTTTATTGTTAAAAAAGATTACATTTTTCGATTTCCTGATAGAAGTTTCTATAATGAGAAAGGGTATGATTTGATTTCTCGAGAGGTTGTCTTCCTTGATACGATTAGAGATTTGATCTCCTTTCAAATACCAAAACCTCTATTTGTGTCTGAAGATGAAACAAATCCTTTTATGGGATACAAGAAAATTTCAGGCACATCTCTTTCTCGCTGTTATGATAAAACAACTGGTGAAGAACAAGAGCAAATTGGGGAAGAATTAGCGCGATTTCTTTCGGAATATCACTCAAAAAAAGTATTTAAGATCATCAAAGAGAAGTTTTACAGGGAGGTAGATACCTCAATCAAGGAATATCAACGATCATGGCAAGAATATAGAGAAAAAATGGAATCATTGGTATATCCACGATTGACCAGAGAAGAGAAGGATTGGGTAAGAAAATTGTTTGATGCGTTTCTAGAAAATGAAGAGAATTTTGATTTTACTCCGACTGTTATCCATGGAGATTTAGATACCTCTAATATATTAGTTAATCCAAAGAATTACCAAATTACGGGAATAATTGATTTTGAAGAGGCGCGAATAGGAGATCCCGCATGTGATCTAATATTCATTGATGAAGGAGAAGTATTCTGTGATGCATTATTTAGGAATTACAAGGGTCAAATCGACCCTGGATTGAAAACTAGACGAAAGTTTTACTTCTGTCGCACTGGAATAATCTATATCCATGTTGGTGTAGAACTCAGCTATCCACGCATGATAGAGCATGGACATGAGTTACTACAAAAACAGATGAAATTTAGTAATCTTAATTATTGTTAATTATGAATAACAAAATTTTATTTGAAATATATATCTGAGAATAACCATATTTAATAAATTTACTGGAGAATTTATAAAAGAATTCATCTAGTTCATAAATTCCAGAATGAAAGATATAATCTTTAAATTTAAAATCTAATTCAATTTTTTTAAAAACAGATTTAACTGGACTCATTAAAAAATAAGAGATTTTCTCTTTTCATCATTTATTCGTTTGTAGGATCATCAATTTCATTATCGAATTTCGAATAGAAATCGGCTAATTCAGCATCATATTCTACTGACTCTAACTCTTCTATTAATAACTCTACGGCTTCTTTTGAAGTTAAAACAAGATCGTCATTGTCAGATATAATATAGAAATCTTCTGGTTCCTGAATTTCCCCAAATTTGTTTTTCTGGATCTTATCCTCAGTTTTCAAGTATAACAGATCTAAAATGTTATATCTTATATGATTAATAGTATTCTATGAAATTAAATATATCTCTTAATTATCGCCGAATATCGTATTAGATTATTCTAGAGTATGCCCAACTAAGACTCTATTTTCTGCTTACTTTAACCATAAGGAATCGATATCTTTAACTAATGGCAAAATTAAACTTTTGATTAGTTTTTCGATTAATTCTATTCTCAGATTTGATGGAATGAACTGCTGTTACTTTATCAAATCAATTAACTAATACAAAATTAGAAATTAATAGTTTTGCTTTAAAGGTTCTATTTTTAAAATCTAATTACAATAAAATAATTTGACGGGAATCTTCCTTTTTATTATGTTTATGATTTTTTAGCCTAAGGATAAGCAAACTTCAATTAAAAAGAAAAAGAATATTAGTCCGTTTTTCTATAATTTTCAAGAAATGGAATTTATTTTAGATGTTCCCAGCCGGTTAAACCTGAAAGGAGATGATTATATCCTTATGAAATTTAATGTTTCAGAAGATCAATTCTGGGAAATTGCTAATGAAGATTCTAATTTTGAATTAATAAACGGGGTGCTCATAATTCATTCACCAGCTCCAACTGAACATGAAGAACTTTTTGGATATTTAAATTTCGTGCTACGGTTTACACGGAGCGAACTGAAAAAGGAAGAGTATTTGGATCAAGGTTAGTCATGAGACTCTCCGAAAAGTGGAATCCTGAGCCAGATCTCATGGTAATAAAGCCAGAGCACTATAATAGGATTATGGAAACGCGTATTCAAGGTCCAGCTGATTTAGTTATTGAGATACTCTCCCCTACAACTCGGGAACTTGACCTTACCAAGAAACTTCCTCATTTCAGACAAGCTGGAGTTGAAGAAGTGTGGATTATTGCCCCTGAAAACCAAGAATTCATCATCTACTGGGAGAAAGAGGAGAAAAAATGGAGCAAAGAAAATGCAGATACCTATATTGAGTCTCGAATACTCGCTGATTTAAAGTTCAAGCCGATCTGGATTTGGGAACGAAAAAAATATCCCTCCAGTAAAGTGATTGAAGAAATTATCTGAATTAATACTCGTTTTAACTTCTATATTAATATCTAACATTTATAGCCTAATATCTTCGTATTACTATATTTTTGTGGGGTTCTCGTTGTTCTAATGAATTAGTTTTTACTCAATGTTATTACATTAATAATAACATTTCATATATATAATTTCTTCATTAAGAGATAAACATTTATAAAAAATCTTCGATGGGTTTCGCTTCTAATCTATGGGATATTAGAGATTGAATATATAATTACAGCTAAATATTTATTTACACTAAAAACTATTCATGTGTTCAATTTCTTGGAGATAGAGAATTAAAAACCTTAAATGAGAAAAAGATTGATTTCTTATTCTTTTTTATTTATTTCTTCTACGATTGAATCAATAGAATAATCCTTCAGCCAAACCTCGCGCTCTTTCGTATAATCACCAGTACCAGATTCATATTGATGTAAAAAGCGAACCATTCCTACTGGCCCTAAGGCATTGTTCAAAGCTTCAATTCCTTTTTTTCTTATCTCAACAAGATTCATTTCCATAATTATAACACCTCTGTAAGAAATAATATTGGATTGAATATTTTAATTTTTGTAAAAAAATCTTTATTATTTTGGTATTTTTTAACAATATCGGCATCTGTCGTAATCATATAATCTGATTGTAAAAACTCAGCTGAAGCAATATGGAGCGCATCTAATGGTTTAATCCCTTTTTGCTCAATATTTTTTGCTCTTTTAATTAAATCTGCAGATATTTTTTGTTTTTTCAAAACTTTTTGGGCAAGTAATTCAACTTTCTTTTTCCGCTCTATATCTGGAATTTTTGATATTTCAAAATCAACAATATCACTCCCGACTAGTTCCCATCGATCTGATGAAAGAATAATTAATATAGCTTCAGTTTCAAGATGGATTTTTTCTTGGGTTTGATCATCAAACGGCCGATTCCAACAACAAACATCAAGATATACCATCATCTTTAACAATTAGCTTTTAATACTCTATATATACTTAATGAATTAATTATTTAATGCTTTTTAAGGCATTTAAATAATTATCCTATTGGGAAAATTGAGTTTAGTGTAATATCTTCGTATTATCACAAGTTGTATATACATTGTATATACAAGGAATAACAAATTGTTATGGTTTTTATTTTTGTATTGCCAGTTTTTTTGGAGCTGCTTTCTTTTGGACAATTTTCTTAGGTGTTTTTTTAAACTGAATAGGAATCTGGGGGGGGAATTATGATGGATTGTGCTTGCTGTTGCTGTTTTATAAAAGCATTTCCATTATGATTCTCAATTATCTTAACCGCTCGAGTTGCACTAAATGTATGAGTGGTTGTGTGGAAGATTGATAAAACCAGATCCTGGAATTCTTGGTAATATTCAAGGCTTTAGAAGGACTAAAAATATTGCTACAGAATGGAGGAAAAGGTGGGATAGGTCAATACCAAGCAGAAAAAACTTGCAGGATGCGGGATTATAAAACATTCATTTTTAGACATTATTAATAAGTTTATATAAGATGATTAGTTGAATATCTTTAATCAATGTGTAAATTCTTATCATTTAAATTAAAGATTCAAAGAAACATGAGGATGGAATAATATTCATGACAAAAAAGAAAATTCGACCCGGAACTTATCTGTATCCTATGCCCGTGGTTTTGGTGGGAGCAGATGTAGATGGAAAACCCAATTTCATGCCAATTGCATGGATAAGCATCGCAGAACATAAGCCCCCGATGATCCTTATCTCAGCAAGCCAGACGCATTATACCAACAAAGGCATTAAACAAAAACAGACTTTTAGCGTAAACACGCCCTCAGTCGATATGGTAAAAATCACCGATTACTGCGGTCTTAACACAGGGAAAGATGTAGACAAATCAACATTATTCGACGTCTTTTACGGGGAATTAGAAACCGCTCCGATGATAAAAGAATGTCCCTTGAATCTCGAATGCAAAGTCGTAAGACATGTTGATACCGGAACTGGGCACGACATCTTTATAGGAGAAATCGTTCAAGCTTATGCTGAAGAAACAATTGTTAAGAATAATGTACCCGACATAAAAAAGCTCCAACCACTAATCTTTTCTATGAACGACAACAATTATTGGACGCTGGGCGATCTTGTAGGCCGGGCATGGAGTATAGGAAAAGACTTCCAGAAATAAGTCAAGCTTTTAAATCTTCTTTTTTCTTTTCGTTTTCTATTCTACCTTTCGCGAATCTACAAATAATAAATATCTATTTATATTTCAAAAGCCATCAAAAAATATCTAGCAATAATTTTTCAAAATTGAGAACTGCCTTTTAAGAAAAAATTTAGTGAATTGCTTTCTTTGAACTAGTTAATTGATATAAAAGGAGATCGATAATGGAAAAAAACGAATTAGACGGATTAGTCAAACAAAAGGAAGTATACGGACATTCTAAGTCGATAATGGCCAGTTATGGGGCGAGAGAACTGTTCGGACAGTGGGTTGGAGCTGCTTTTGGATTCACAACCTTTTTCTTCTACGAAGCGGTTATCGGACTTTCGGTGGTGTTAGGAGCGCTTGCGTTCGTGCTCTATAGTATCTGGAACGCGATAAACGATCCCTTGGTTGGCTACATCATGGAGCGAATTCATCCATTCTGGGAAAAAAAATGGAAGTTGAAAAGATTTCCTTGGATCGTCATAGGCGTGATTCCTTGGTTAATCTCGTTCTTTTTAGTGTTTATGGTGCCTCTGGAATGGGATCCTGTTCAAGATCCCTCGTATAACTGGCCCGTGTTTGGTTATTACTTGTTTTCGATTTGTCTATACGATACGACTTTAACAATCTACGATGTAAATGTAGTTTCGCTATACCCCGATAAGTTCCGTGGATTAAACGAGCGTAGAACCGCAACGGGTTTTGGGACTCTCCTTGGAATGATAGGATTGGTATTAGCTGCGATAGTTCCCCCGATGTTTATCACAACAGGAGTCGCTGAGACATACCGAATAGCCGCATTAGTTACAGTTAGCGTAGGTCTGGTTCTATTCATCTTCATCATCCCTGGGGTATGGGAAGACAAAAAAACAAGAACTCTCTATGAAACAAGACTAAAATCTGACGAAGAAGAAAAAAATTTATCTTCGTTCTTCGAAACCTCAAGAATGGCAATAAAGGATCGTGTTTTTATGGCTAAGGCTCTATTCTTCTTTGGATATCAAGTAGGTGCTGTAATGCTCCAAACATCTGCGTTTTACGTAGTCACATACTTGTTAGACGAAGAAGCGGGAGCGATCACATTTCTCTTAGGATCGATGCTTCTTGGAGCAATCATTTCTGTACCTATATGGATGATCTTAGCTCGAAAAGTGAACGACAATAGAAAGATGAGCATTGCGGCGGGGATTATGATGGTTTTAACTTTTTTGCCGATGATCTTCGTTTCCACGCTTCTTGGATGGATAATCGTAATGCTTCTTTTTGGAATCGGCTTAGGAGGTCAATGGTATATGGATCCACCCACGATGGGCGATACGCTCGACGATATAGCGGTGCGCACTGGGAAGCGACAACAAGCAATCTATTACGGTTTTCAAGCGTTTTTTATCAGACTTGGACAAACCAGTATTGCAATCACCATCGCAGTTGTCCATATACTCACGGGATTCGTAGAAGGAGCTCCCAGCTTAAGCGAACTCCGCGCTCGAAGCCCGACTCCCGAATTAGCACTTTTCGGCATTCGAATTCACTCTGCGATCGTGCCTGCTATAATAGTACTTTTAACAATTTTCATATTTTGGAAGTTCTACAACCTCACGCCCGATAAAGTGGCAGAAAACCGCAAAAAACTAGAAGAGTTAAGGCTTTAGCGATATTTATACTTTTATTTTCTATTCTTTCTTTCTTATTTTTTTTTTGCAATTATCTAACACTATCTAATGGTTCGTGAGAAATTTTAACATTTTGCCTCAAGAAGTCTCCACCCTTTAGGGAGGAGATGAATTGAGGCGATCTTACATCTTAAGAAGATTCCTTCTTATTTATGAGAAATTACTAAACGATTAACGTAGGAACCTTAAATATCGATCAATCTCTTATGTCTAGTGAGGTTATCGAAGATGCTTTTGACACATAGAGTTCGCATTTATCCGACTCAATCGCAGGAAGACGCGTTATGGAGTTTATCGGAAAAGTGTCGTCTGCTCTATAAC
>WJKD01000141.1 GCA_014729315.1 Promethearchaeota archaeon
AGGTAGGAATTGCACTTCGATAGGTTAACAATAATCCATAATTATCGTTGAGTTTTTTTAATTCTTCTAATATCTTGTCGAACATCTGTTTAAAAATATTAGAGGCTCTCACACGATAAGCAACATCACCGACGAATCGAAAATTCTTCATAATGTTTTCTAGATACTTATCTTGCTGGTCATTTGCGTGGATTTGTAGAAAAACCATCGTAGAGTCGATCTTAGCTTGAAAACATTCTTGAATTTTTTGAGCGTAATAATAACAAGTGCCTAACTCCATTAAATCCATAGCTAAACCACTTGCTTGTTGGTATTTCTTTCGTATCTCTACTGCTTTTTGATAATAGGGTATAGCTTCAGCATAACTTCCTGCTTTAAATAATTCATACGCTTTATTAATTATTTCCTGTTCACTCATTGTTTATCCCTCCATCTTTGTTCCGCATATCATGCAGAATTTCATCTCTCCCTTAATGGGTGCTCCACATTTAGGACATACATTAGGTTTCGTTTTAACAAGTTTACCGCAAGAAACACAAAATTTTGCTTCTATGTGGTTCTTTGCGCCACACGCATGGCAAAATGTAATTTCCGCCTCCAATTCAGTACCACATTTAAGACAAAATTTTGAAGGGCTTTTGTTCTCGTTTTTACATTTCGGACAAATTATGATTTTTTCCTTAGTTTCTAGGCTTTCAGAGCATCGTGTACAAAAGTCTGCATCGCTTGAATTTACGTGATTACAATTTTGACATTGAATAACAAAGTCAACGTTTAAAATTACCCCACACATCTCGCAAAAATTATTTCCGCTATTTTTATGGTCACAATTGGGGCATATGAGATCTTCTATCTCTTCAGAAGATTCTTCTTTTTCAAAAGATATATTAGTTTCAAAATTGTAACGACATTTCTTACAAAAATTCACTTCTATATCAAATTTAGTATTGCAATCCGGACATATTAATTCTGTCATTTTCTTTTAACCTCATTTAGTTATTGCATAAATTTTTCTATACTTTTCCCACAAACCATACAAAATTTGACTAGATTTCCTCCCGTCATCAATTTAGCACCGCATAATGGACAAAAGATAAAAGGTGCCGCCGTGGTTTTTTCGTCAACCGGTGAAATTACTTCTTCGTTCATAAATTGGGGTATCCTCGTAGCGTATTCGGGGATCTTTGGTGGTGGAGGAGCAACCGGAAAGATTGAAAATCCCGACTCTGATACTTCTACGGGAATTTCTAACTTTCCTCCTGCTCTGTAAAAATCTTCGGGATTAGGGTCGTTTTCGTTAATTTGTAAACCAGAAAGCTCTTTATTAAACATGTATCTACCATTAATTGGAACCGAGCCGAGACCTTCTGCCGTAAAGGTGACTACTTCGTCTTCAAACTTTGCATTGGTTTGTTGAGGAATCGCCATTTTAAATACTCCGTTTCCATGCTTTTTATCGTTTTGAACTTTCCAAAGCTTTTTCATAATGACTTCTCGGAGAAGATCTTTATCGATATGTGGTATATTGAGTTTCAAAACGGATAATTTGTTATTTACTTCTACTTCCGAATTAATCTGATTACCTAAATAAGAGTAATTTACATCTTCTTGTGGTGCTTGTTGACTCATCAAGCCCTCTAACCAATGATTGGAATATCCACTATAGATTGGTCCTTGAATATTAATGTTGACTTGCTTTTGAAGTTGATTTCTTTTTTCAATCTCATCTGCAACCATCTCCGCTTGTTTCTTCTGTGCACGACGTTCTTTTATCCAACTTGCTAATTTCTTTATACCTTTCTTTACGATAGGCGACATTAAGCTTATACCTAATATTTCAACCATAATATCTCAACCGTTTTTTATAAAATTATAAATTTTTGATTTATTAATTTTTATTTTTTACACTTAATTAGAAATTTAAGATTAATAAATGTTGAAAGTAAATATTAAGATATGAAAAATGTGAAAGTTGGAATTATCGGCTCTGGATTTATAGCTGAGCACCACCTGTATTCATATAGTCTCTTACCTAATGTCGAGGTAACGGGTGTTTCTTCCGTTTTAGCAGAAGAAGCGAAAAAACTGATGAAAAAATTTGAAATTGATGGAGACCCGATTATTAATTATGCTGATTTGCTAAAAACAGATTGCGACGCTATTTCGGTATGCGTTCCTAATTTTTTACACAAAAAAATAACGATTGATGTATTGGATTCGGGTAAACACGCGTTGGTAGAAAAACCAATAGCTAGAAATGTGGAAGAAGCTAATCAAATGTTAGACGCAGAAAAGTCTTCGAATAGAAAGATTCTTTACTGCGAAAATAATATGTACGCACCCTCATTTAGTAAAGTAAAAGAAATCATAGAAGAAGGTGCAGTAGGACAAATTTATATGGGAAGAGGAAAAGAACAGCACTCCGGCCCTCATTCTGCATGGTTTTATAACAAAGAGAAATCTGGTGGAGGGGCTTTACTGGATTTAGGAATACATGATATAGCTTGTTTAGTTTGGTATCTCGGATGTGATGTGGAAACTGTGTTCTGCCAAACAAAAACTATCTGTCCCGACAGGGGTGATTTCGGTATGTGTGAAGTGGAGGACAATGCTGTAGGAGTTCTTTATTTTGAAAACAACGCCCAAGTTGTCATTGAAGAATCTTGGACCGCTCCAGGGGGATATGATATGCGATTTGAAATCTTTGGAACGGAGGGACAAATAAAAGTTGCTCCAACCTTTAGTAATCTCATCAGCGTTTATAGTGAGACCGGATATGGATATGCAGTTGAAAAAGCAAGTAGTACTGCAGGATGGACTTTTCCGGTTCCAGCTGAATCTTGGACCTTTGGATATCCTCAAGAAATACAACATTTTGTTGATTGTATTGCAAATGATAAGAAGCCTCTTACTGATGGTGAATATAGTCGAAAAATTTTGAATATCATTGAAACTATGTATAAGAGTGCAGAATCGGGAAAAATTGAGGAAGTGCAGAATTTTTAAAAAATATATTTAAATCCAATCGATATTATTAAAAATCTATTGATTAGAATACTTTTATTTCATTAAAGATTTGATTTCTCAGAGGTTCGATATTAATAAT
>WJKD01000142.1 GCA_014729315.1 Promethearchaeota archaeon
AGATAACTCAACAAGACTTCTTTGAACTCTTTTCAGTTCCGAAGCGCGAAAAACAGAAGCTTGAGGAAATAATAAGTAATTTACTTATATTGGACCTTCCGGAGATGAGCGAATTAGAATACGTAAACAAGCGCGGTAGCACCACCTGGGTTGAGCTCTTTTTCTCGTCAATAAGAATAAAAGATAAGAAGTACATTCAAGTAATCTTAGTAGATATTACGGAAAGAAAATTAGCGGATAACATCATTAAGGAGGAAAACAGAAGACTTAGGGAATTAAACGAGATGAAGAAAAATTTGACTGCACAAGCCTCCGAGAAGCTTAAAAATCCTTTGAGTTTTATGTCAAAAGCGTCAAACCTACTTATTGATAATTACAAAGACAAATTGGATGATGATGCCCTCCGACTTTTAGAATTGATTAAGAACGGGGGAGAGACATCGATGAATTTAGTTGGAAAGATCGTTGACATTTCGAGAATCGAAACAGATACCTTTTATTTGAACAAGCAGACTGAAAGTATCACAATTATGCTAAAGGAATCGATTAACGCAGTATTTAGCACCATTGAAAAAAATAGCATAGTATTGAATTTAGACCTCTCAGAAGATCTATATTCGTATGTGGACAGATTAAGAATCGAGCAAGCGTTTAAGGAAATCTTGGTAAACATTATAAAATACACCTCTAAAGACGAAAAAATAACAATTTCGATTAACAAAGTAGATAATTACGGAGAAATTATTATCAAAGGCATCTTTAAGGATTTAACGGATAATATTCTCAATTTCGACTTACATTACTCTAAGGAAATCATAGAACTCCACGAGGGTCAGATTAACATTGACAAACAAATCGAATCGAACGAAGTAATTGTAAAAGTTCGATTACCGATTAAAAACTGGAGAGAAGCGTTATTACAGCTATACGTTATCTATAAGTCGGGAATCCCTCTGTATTATCACTCGTTCGACAAATCGAAAAACGGACACGATACTTCGTTAATTTCTGGAGGGATCATTGGTCTTATGACTATTTTAAAAGCAATTATTAAGGGTGAAAGGCAAATACGTTCAATCGACCATGGCGATAGGACGATAATTTTCGAATCGAATAAAACAACAGACATTATTTTTGTATTGATTGTAAAAGAAAATCTAATAGTGTTCGAAAGAAAACTGGGCGCATTAATCGAAGAATTTGACAAGGAATACAAACATTTAGTTGATAGAATCGAGGATAGCAGCGCCGAGCAAGAACATTGGGAAACTTTAGAAACTTTAATCAATAAATATTATGGAAATTAATCTATTGTTATAACTTAAACTTGTCCTATTTACTTATAGTTTTAGAATGACTTGGAAGCTAATAGAAACCCTTTGTCATAGTGGCGATGATTTAGAGGCCGAAATATACCAGCTTACAGAAACCAAAATGTATCGAGTTAAAATAATCGAAAAGAAAAACCAAAAGCGAATTATAAGAAACATGAAAGTATTCAGAGAAGGAAAAAACCTCGACTTTAATGCCATCAAATCAATTATTCTAAATCAGATCCTTAACGCTGAAAAGGTTGATTAGATTTTTATTATTTAAGAATAACTGCGTTCTTTTCCTATGCAAACTCTGGTTTCGCAATTTTAACGGAAAAAAATCACACTAATAATATTAAATATTTCAATTGTAATTTGCGGAATTTTAAATATAAGTTATTAAATTTGGTAATTAATCTTTCAAAAATGTTTATAGAATAAATTAAAAATGAAAAAGCAAGAAGCGTGGTGTTAAACATTCGACAATTAAATAGTATGTTTTTCCAAATGGTTGACCAACTTCTCTCAGAATATAATCCAGAGGTCGCCGAAGAAGCAGCAAAAGAGCTTTCGTTTGATATCAAATCAGTCAAACCAGGAGATTGGATAGCTCGCCAAGAGATGTATAACTACATAGAGAAATTATCTCCATTAGCAAGAGAAGCAATTGCTAAAAAAGTGTACCCGACGATTAACGAGAATACCCCAATATTGAAGGATAAAAAAAGTGCCAAAGAAGTAATTGAAATGATGAATGATGTTAATCGTTTTACGGTGAAAGGAAAGCCATTTCCCGCATATAATGTTTTAGAATCTGACGAAGGTTATATTAAGCTTCAGATTATCGATAATTGGATTGATTTTCCTGACATAGAAGAGGGCATGATTAAGGGTATATTTGAAATGTTTAAAATCGTTCGTGTGCATATCAACACGGAAAAAGTCGCGGACAACGAATTAATGATGGAAATCAAATGGGAATAAAATTTCTTTCTAATTTTTTATTTCTTATTATTTAATATCTGAATTCATTGATTAGGTAAT
>WJKD01000017.1 GCA_014729315.1 Promethearchaeota archaeon
ATAGGAAGACCCCACCATGTCATACTAAGAAAAATCCATGTTAAACCAACCGTAATAAATTCAATTTTGTCATGAGAAAAGTACTTTAGAATTATTCTAAAACCTACAAAAAATTGTATGGCTACAAAAATTATACTGAAAATCGCCATATATACTAAAATTTCTTCGTTAAATGTATTGAATAAAATATTAATCATACTAAAACATCTATGTATATTATTGATTTTGCATTAAATTTAATCTTACATAAAACTTATAAAAATAATTTATTATAAATTTTAATGGATAAAAAATTTTTTAGCTCATTCCTTTAATTTTTTCAACAAAATCAAATAAACGGGGATAATCCATAGCATTATTGAAAAAAGCATAATCCATTCATTGATTGGAGAATCATCTACGATAAAATTAACCCCTGTTATAATAGGAACTAATAACATATAAAATCCAACTAATTTCGGGACACCTGTTTCGTAGAATATAACCAATAAACCTAAAATGACACTTGATAAAATGAAACCTGAAAAAGCTAAACGCGCAAATATATAATGGAGTCCAAAAGATGTTGACCGATCCACTGAAAATATTCCTATCATAAACAAGCCAATTATTCCGAGAAACATTAATATAGTCCCTAATCTGCTAAGAATAATTCTTGCTTTAGGTAATTTATGCTTCATATTACTGATAGGTACCTGAACAAAACATTTCCCTAAAAATAATACGCTTGGGATCATTAATATTGATGAAACAATGAATCCAAAATCCATTATTACAGGTAAAGTGGTATATTCAGAAGAACCTAAATCGCTTATGTAATTATCTAAGAGATTATATCTACCGGGACTAAATTGAGCAATTATATAGCCAACAATAAGGGAAAATGGTAAATAAATAATTGATAAGGAAATTGAGAATTTAATTACTTTTGGGTTCGCAAAGATTTTGTCGGAAGTTCTATTTTTCCAATTTGACACTTTTCGAGATAACTCCATAAAGATCCTCTTTAAAATCTTGTTTTTTTTTTTACAGGGAAGTTAAGTTCTGTTCTTTAAAATTATTTATTAGAAGGCTTATTTGAACTTTTTAGACATCCAAGAAATAGTTACATTTACTTGAAATTAATTTTTTAAGTCTTGGATTTTTTCTAAGACAAATAACAACATTTTTTCCACATTCGGGACAATGGACTATTGTAGCTCTTTTGCAATTAATACAGTTTTCAGCTTGCTTTGAAAAATTTTTATTTTCTTCAGAGACTTCCTTTATTTTAGATTTCATCCTTTGGTCTGATGTATCGTCTTTAAAATCCTTGTTTTTTCTATTGGCAATTTTTTGTTTCAATTTAATCATTTTGGAGTGAGAAATTTGTCCATCTTTGTATAAATTAGTCGTGTGTTTATCATATAAACCATTAAGAATTGATTCTCCAACTTGTACGCGATCTCTTATCGTTCTTTCGGACAAATTACTTTGTTTACTGGCGACTTTTGTGAATCGTGGTATTTTTTTAATCTCGTCACTTTTACATATAGCGGAATCTAATGCTTGATGTCGCTTTTGTATGCGTCCTTTTTCATCTCTCTTTCCAGATTTAACGTGTGCTAAGTATTTTGTTTGAGGATATAATGTTTCGTAAATTCTCTTCCATTTTGCTAATGCTATATCAATTTCATAGGGTGTAAGATCTTTTCTTCTTATGTTTTCTTGTAATTCAATGCATAATTCTTCTAATTCAGTAGTATTATTTCTTATGATAGCCGGAATTTTTTCCCATCCAAGTTCTTTACAAGCAAGTAATCGTCTATACCCCGCAATTAACTTATATTCGTTATTTATAGTTATGGGATGGAAAAGATCCAATTCTTCAATAGAAGCTTTTAAATCTTCTATATTTTTTCCAGAAGTAGTGCGAATTCTGTCTCTTTCATCACATTTAATTTGCCGTATATTAACTTTTGCAACTTCGAAAAAATCATCAAATTTCTCCTCTAACATAGCAATTCAATATCTATAATACGATGCTTTTTAATTATTGAATGTGATAATCCTTTTTTGAAGGATATTTTACTCTTGTTCGATATAAAGGAATTTATTTTATGTTCGATAATCCCAAGCTTTTAGAATGTTCGGTCATTTATAAAGGTACCGAATGTCCATAAAATTAAAAGAAATAAGTCAATTTTTTAATGAAATCATTAATTCATATTCATAGTTAAAATTTAGATTTCAATAACTAACATTTATACTAAATTAAATCGATGCCTACTAAGAAAAATAAGGATAAAGATATAGATTCTGATATTGAGAGTTCTAAAAAAATAGTAAGCGAAAATTTGTCGATACTCAAATTATTAAAAAACAGAACTCTTCTGCAACTCGTTATTTTTCTTCTCATATTTCCTAAACTTAGCTTATCCAAGCTCAGTAAGTTGTCTAAAAAAAGTAAAAGCACGGTTTCTCGTCAACTGAGCAAATTAGAACAACTAGACGCTTTAATCATTTCCAGAAGACAAGCAAGAGGTTCAATAGACGCAAAAGTATATGAATTGCCTCCAGACTTTTTAAAACTTAAATCCTATATTCTAAAAAGTCTTAAAGATTTCCAAGAATCTAATAACTTCAAATTTTTCGGCTACTCTATCAAAAACGATATCCTCATTTTCGAAGTGATAAAACAATTATTTGACCAAACGATTGAAATCTACGAGGAAATTGATGACTTTTTAAACGAATCAGACAGTCTGATCTCTTTTAATCCAAAAAGTCTTAGCCCGAACGATTTAGTTAATTACGATCTATGGTTTCTAACGGAGGACGAAATTGAAGCGTACAAACAAATATTCTCTAATTTTAAATCAAAGATGAAAGAACTCATTGAAAAAAATCAGAAGAATAGAAATGAAGAGGTCAAACCTTATTTAATCCTTCATACGTTCTTTCCATTATTAGATTACTTTGAGATAGATACAGACAAAAAGCCTTTGAAAAAATTTTTTAAGGCTTTAGACTAAAATTATTATTATTGAAAAAAGGATGTATCGACTTTGGGACTAGAAAATCTTAGCGAAATTGAAATTGTGGTTGGAATTTTCGATTCTCTCTTTATAATTATTTCAATTGTTATTGGATTAAAATTAATATCTAAGTATTTCTCTCATAGACAAATCACATTAATTTCTGTTGGGCTTACATGGATTTTTTTCAGTATATCTTGGATGGGTGGCGCTTTATCCTTTCTCATTTTCATCATGTTTAACAAAACCCTAAGTATTGAGGTATTCTTAATTATGGCAAACGCCTTTTCTCCAATTTCTTTAGTTTTTTGGGTATATTCCTTTTGTAAGCTTATTTACCCTAATTTGATAAGAATTATGGTTTCTATATATCTAGGAATATGTATTTTTTACGAGTTGGTTCTTTTTATATTGATATTTAATTTTCCAACTTTATTAGGTAATTTTTCTGGAACTTATTATTTTAGACCAAATTTAATTCCGTTAATATTTTATTCATTCGCAGTTCTAACCATGTTAATTACGGGACTTTTAATTACATTAGAATCTCTTAAATCTTATGATAACAGGATAAGATTGAGAGGCAAACTATTATCATTTGCTTTTATAT
>WJKD01000143.1 GCA_014729315.1 Promethearchaeota archaeon
GAACTCTTTTAAACAAATAAAGTTGAAATTGAGGAAGAAAAAAATTATTAAAATTCTTATATATTTGAGCAAAAATGACCGAGGAAAACAACGAGATGATCGGAGACTATAAAGGCATGGTCAAAAATAAAGTCATAACGGCTTTATTACAAGCATACATGGATACCTTAGATTATGATGGAATGAAATCAATTTTAAAAGAAGCTGAGATGTTAGAGCTTAAAGATATCAGAGAAGTAGATCCAGAAGAAACCTTGGATTTTTTTTCTTTTAAAAAAATAATCACAGCCCAAAATTGTCTGTTGTATGGATGCTATGCTCTTCTTTTTGAAATTGGCAAAAAATTTTCTTTCTATCTTTTTCCATTTGGAAAAAGCTTTACTGAAATCGTTCAAGATATTAACGCTTACATTAGAACTAAAGATTTTAAAGTAGAAATCCTAAAAGAAACCGAAAATACTATAAAAGTTAAAGTACAAAGCTGTGTATTCTGTTCTGAGATTGGAGTTCCATGCAACTTATTTGTAGGCTTTTTGGTGCATAGTTTGGAAAAGAGTTTACCTTCGAATGAAAAAGTAAGATATATGTACGAGGAAGAAGAGAATGTAAACGATCCACGACATAATACATATGTTTTAACTCTTGAGCATTATAATGAGAAAATATGACATCAATTTTCTCAAAAATAATCACCAAAATAAAAATAAATAAATATAACATAAGATCATAATTATAATCAAACTAGCATAGATTCGTATCGAATCATTTTAAAAAATTATAAATAATAAAAAATAAAATCTATGTAATTTTACCATAATTAACCAAATAGATTAACGGAAAAATACAATGTCAGAAGAAAAGCGGGAGTTCGTCTTCAAGATCACAGTTTTGGGAGACGCCGCAGTAGGTAAAACGAGTCTCATCAACCAATATATTGAACAATCTTTTCAAGAGGATTACAAACCAACTTTAGGTGCTAATATCATTAGAAAAGATGTAAGCGTGGATGAGATCAATGCAAATGTAAGATTGATAATGTGGGATCTTGCGGGACAAGAAAAATACAATGTAATTCGTTCAATGTACTTCCAAGGTTGTGTGGGAGCATTATTAGTTTATGATGTGACCCGACATTCTACGTTCGATGCGATTAACTCAAAATGGTTAAAAGATTTTAAAAAATATGTGAAAAAAGAAGGTACATACATTTTAATCGGTAATAAAATAGATTTATCAGATCAGCGAGTAGTAGATACCGAAGAGGGAAAGAATTTCGCAAATAAAATCGACGCGAGCGATTTCATTGAAACGTCGGCAAAAACTGGTGATAATGTTGAAGTTGCCTTTCAAAACCTCGTTCATAAAATATTAGTGAAGTTAGGCGAGATTAAGTAATAAAAGATTCTTCGTTAATTGTAATTTTTATAGTACGCTTCTTTGTTCTTAATAAATTTCTTATAATGATTAAATTAACAAATTAATTAATGAATTAATAATGAAGGAATTAAATCAGAGAGTGAAATCGGCTCCAAAATCAAAAATACGTGAATTATTTGATTTAGCGGCGGGAAGATCTGAGGTCATAAGTTTGGGCATAGGCCAACCCGATTTCGACACCCCAGAGCCGGCAATTTCGGGAAACATAGAGGCTCTTAGAAAAAACATAACGCACTACGCCCCGACCCGAGGGGTTCCAGAATTATTGCAATTGCTGGAGGAAAAGGTACATTCTGTAAACAACATTCCAGTTGATTGGAAAGAAAATATCATCATGGCAAACGGTGGATCCAACGCAATTACGCTTGCCTACGCCACACTATTTAATTCGGGGGACGAATTAATCGTGAACTCGCCTAATTTTGTTTCTTATTTCTATTGTGGCAGTTTTTTTGGAATTAATGTAAAAGAGATTAAGCGAAATGAGGATTTTTCTCTTAATATGGAAGAGATTGAAAATACGATTAGTGACAAAACAAAGGCGATATTGATCAATTCTCCGAATAATCCAACTGGTTACGCTCTTACTAATAAAGAATGGAAATCTATTGCCAACTTAGTCTTGGAAAATGATTTATATTTAATTAGTGATGAAGTGTACGAAAATTATACCTACGACGATGTGGAACATGTTAGTCCCGCATCAATCGATGGAATGTTTGAAAGGACAATAACTTTAAATGCGATGAGTAAGATGTTTTCTGCGACGGGCTTTCGGTTGGGTTATGTTGTTGCAAATAAACAAATTATTGATTTAATGGAAAAATACTTGCAATATACGGTTGCAGGGACGAACCACGCCGCACAATATGGTTTCATTGAGGCTTTAAAAATGGATAGAGGATTCTTCGACGATATTCTCAAGAGTTTCGACGAACGACGGATTCTTGTTTACAATAGATTAAAAGATTTAGGGTTTGAAGTCGTAAAACCTCGAGGATCGTTCTATATCATGCCTTCTGTCAAAAAGTATAGCATGTCCGGGCTTGAATTTTCTACCAGACTAATGCAAGAAAAAGCCATAGCAATCGTTCCTGGCGAAATATTTGGCTCGTATTCCGAAAATATGTTAAGAATCTCCTATGCTACTGCTATAAAAAAATTGAATGAGTCAATGGATAGAATTGAGGATTTTGTGAATAACTTGTAATTCGTAGATTCTAAATATATATCAAATCTTTTCAGGTATTCATCTTTGTTTCTTTTAAATTTAATTTACTTTTCGTTCTAATTATTATATGTCTTCAGCAATGAATTCGTTAAATATTCAATTGCGCTGAAGATTTGATTTAATTCAACATATTCGTTAACTTTATGGATCACTTCTGGATTTCCAGGGCCAAATATAACAAAAGGTATTTTTTTTTGTAGATCGATCAAACGAGCAGCGTCCGTTGCGTAATTCAGCCCGATTAGTTGGCTTTTGGACGATTTCTTTAGATTTTGAACGAAGGGATGAGATGCTTTTGATAAAAGTGCTGGTAATTGGTTTAAAACTTCGCATTTAATCTTGCATGGTAATGCGTCTAAATTTTTTACATATTCAATAATCGAGTTTGGATCTTCTTCGGGGATTAAACGATAGTCTAATTTCAAAAACACCTCTTCCGGAACAATGTTAATTGCTGTTCCACCTTTTATTTTACCAATATTTAAGCTTGAAGTTCCTAGCAAGTTGTTTTCCTTTTTTGACAAGCAATAATATAAATTGGGTATAAGTTTCATTGTTCCCTCTATAGCGTTTGTTCCTTTTTGGGGAGTGGAGCCGTGTGCTGCCTTACCAAGAATTTGCACAACTAACCATAACGCGCCTTTCTGGGCAATACCTATCTGTAGGTTTGTTGGTTCTGTAATTATCAATAATTCTGCGTCCTTCATAATTCCTTTTTCTGCGAGAATTCGTGCGCCTTCCATTCCCACTTCTTCGTCAGTCGTGCCCACAAACATTAAAGTGTATTTTTCTAAAAGATGAGATTCATTTTTTAAATTCTTTATCGTGCCGATAATCGCAGTAATACCAGCTTTCATATCGGCTGCCCCCCTCCCATAAAGTTTTCCGTCTTCAATTTGTCCCGAGAACGGATGATATTTCCAGCTCGAGATATCACCTGGCGGCACTACATCAAAATGCCCCGAAAAAACTAATTTTCGTTTCCCATTTCCAATTTGAGATACAAGACAATGACGTAAAATGTCATCTTTACTGTAAGAAAGAATCTGATTTTGAAATCCCTCGTTTTCGTCGAATACTTGGGTTGCTAAATAATTAACGATTTCTTCGGTTCTTCCTGGTGGGTTTTCGGAGGGTATTTTCACCAGGCGAGTTACGATGTTTGTAAGATTTTTTTTGGAGATCTTTTTGTTGTTCATATATTCTAATATGTTTTCGCTCTCTTATTAATTGAAGTAGTTCTGTTTTTTTTGTCATTTCTTTTTCGTACTTATAGCCAACGAGTATACATCAGTTAGATAAGGGGCTTCTGACAGATATAAAGAAAGAAAAAAAATTAAAGATATTCAACTTCGAAGGAGGTGTTGGGCAGTACGTCAGCGCCGTTTTTAGTGACGAGGGTTGGGGATTCGAGTCTGAGTCCCCCGAGTCCAGGTCGGTTAAACACGATTGCTGCGATTTCTACCATGTTTTCTTCGAACACCATGGGGCCCCATTCTTTTCCGGGCATCACTACGGGCCAGGACTCATTTCCGATACACCCAATTCCGTGTCCAATACCAAAGAAAAGGTCATTAGCGTATCCCCCTTTATCTGCGACTTTCCGAACCTCTTGATAACATTCTTCAAATGTAATTCCTGGCTTCATATTATCAATAAGAGTGTAACATAATTGCTCGTACACATCGTTAAATTGTTTTAGTTCCGGTGGACAGCTTCCTAAAACATAATTATGGCTAAGATCTCCCAAATAACAACCGTATTCGCTGTGAAGATCAACAAGCAGCGACTCGCCTTCCCTTACTTCCTTATTTGTGGCGGGAGTGCATCCGTTGAAAGTCCAACTTGCTCGATACCCGGAACCGATTTCCTCGTTTCCGGTAAAGGTCCATTCGTAATTACTGCCGGCTTTCCTCATTGCTAAGGTACCAATCCCGGCAATTTCGTTTTCGGTGAAAACTTTTCCCGGAGCTCGTTCGCTTAAAGTTTCTCTTACTTTGACTTGACCGATATCAGTTATTTCGCTCGCTTTTCGTAACATCGCAATTTCTTCTGGTTCTTTAATAAATTGAATTCGTTCGGTTTTTTCGTTAAAATCTACGAGTTCACACCCAGGAAACTTCTTTTTAAGGAATTCCGCTTCGGTGTAAGAGAGTAGTTGTCCCGTCACGCAAATGTCAGTTCCTAATTCGACTCCTATTCTCGGCGGATGTCCTTTAGGATTGTAAACTCCAGCCTTTCGAGCTGCCGATTGCACTTTTTTCTCCCAAAAGAATCCTTTCATCGGTCCCCATCCTTGTACCTCAATTCGGGATTGAGCCTCAGCCTTAATTCTTTCGACGTCCAAAAGAACCGTATACAAAATCGGATCTCCCATACCTTTTTTTGGGAGAAATATGTAACTTTTCCAAGGAACGAAACAACCAGTAAGATACGTAATAGATTTAACGCGAGTAAGTACGCAAAAATCTAAGTTAAGCTCGTCCATTGCATTTTGATATTTATCAATATGCCCATTCCAATTAATTTTAATTTCGCTCATGCAGATTTCTCCTATTAAATCTCTATTTAGATTATAAGATACTATAAATTATCTTTGACTAAGAATTATAATTTATAATTAAAATAAAAAGATTATTACACTTTTCTCTTACAAACTCAAATTTTAAGAACTGAAAAAAGAAAAGAAAATGCGTTACTTATACAAATCTGCAGAGGGTTCTTTTATATTTCTTGACTCTGTAATTTGCTTCGCAAGTTTCTCGTATCTTTCAACGAGGTCTTTTGGAAGCGTGGACCTTATTCTTGATAAGGCGTGTTTAAAATGTTTCTCTTCAATTTTATCTAAATCGTTTAATTTTTCCCTGATCGCTTGCATACCAGCCTCTCTACAAAGATTTTCCAAATCTGCTCCACTAAACCCGTCCGTAGCTTGAGCAATTCTGTCGAGCTTAATATCTTCAGTTAATGGCATGTTTCTGGTATGAACTTTAAGTATTTCCAAACGGGATTCTAAATCTGGAGCAGTTACATATAAGAGCCGATCAAATCTTCCTGGTCTTAATAACGCAGGATCGACCATATCCGGTCTATTTGTACTTGCGATAACGATGATACCCTTTCTATTTTCGATACCATCCATTTCTACAAGTATTTGGTTTACAATTGAATCGTATATATGCGAACCTTGATGGGAACCTCTCCCAGAACTTATTGCGTCAATTTCATCAAAATAAATAATTGAAGGTGCTGATTGTCTCGCTTTTCTGAATATTTCTCTAAGAGTTCTCTCGCTCTCTCCGACCCATTTTGAATATATCTCGGGACCCTTAATCGTAATGAAGTTGGATTCACTCTCCGTTGCAACAGCCTTCGCAAGAAGCGTTTTTCCGCAACCAGGAGGTCCAAAAAGTAAAACGCCGTTTAACGGACGGATCCCGGCTTTTTTGAATATTTTTGGATATTTTAACGGCCATTCCACCGCCTCTTTAAGTTCCTGCTTTATATCGTTCAATCCTCCAATCTCGTTCCATTTAACATTAGGGATTTCAATCATAACCTCCCTCATTGCACTAGGTTCGACCATATTTATGGCGTGATTAAAATCTTCGTCATTAATGTTTAATTCTTGAATAATATTGCTGGGAATAGGTTCGTCTAAATTTATTTTAGGAAGAATTCTACGCAACGCATGCATTGCCGCTTCTCGACAAACAGCCATAATGTCGGCGCCGACAAACCCATGCGTTATTTCAGCATAGCGCGTTAAATTAACGTTATTTTCAAGGGGCATCCCTCTGGTATGAATTTGAAATATTTCTTTTCTACCTTTGATATTTGGAACGCCAAACTCTATTTCTCGATCAAATCGACCTGGTCGCCTTAAAGCCTCGTCAATCGAATTTAAACGATTCGTAGCTCCAATACAAATAACTTCGCCTCTTCCTCTCAAACCGTCAAGGAGTGAAAGTAACTGCGAAACTACTCGTCTTTCTACTTCTCCCGTTACATCTTGCCTTTTTGGGGCTATTGAATCGATTTCGTCAATAAATATAATTGAAGGTGCGTTATCTTCTGCTTCTCTAAATAAGTCTCTTAATCTCTCTTCACTCGCACCGTAGAATTTGCTCATGACTTCTGGACCGTTAATACTAATGAAATACGCGTTTGATTCTTGGGACACTGCCTTGACCATAAGCGTTTTACCAGTTCCCGATGGGCCGTAAAACAATACTCCTTTTGGAGGATCAATATTAAGGCGATGAAATAGTTCGGGATGTTTCAGTGGTAATTCAACCATTTCTCTGATTCTCTGTATCTCATCACTTAAACCCCCCACATCGTCGTATGTAACTACCTCTCCAGATACATTGAGCACGGCGACCCTTTTATTCACTCTAATTTCTGTATTTCTAGAAATTCTTACGACTTTTCCTGAGGGTTTTGTATTTTCAACAATTAGTCGCAAGCTACCGATTGTTGGTCTCTTCGAACCGCCTTTCATAAAGGGAAGCATCTTCATAATTTCGCTCATAGGATTGTCGACATCACTTTTTTGGACAAAACTACCTAAAACATCGACGATATCCCCGATAACAACTGGTTTGTCTATTAACTTTCCTTTTATCGCTTCTGCTTGCCTTTTTATATCGATATTAGGTCTCGTGGGAGTTAAAATCACTTCTTCAGCAGAGTATACTTCAGCAAGTTTAATACTCACGAATTCCCCGATCGTAGCTCCCGCGTTGAGCCTTTGTATCCCGTCTAATCTTATCGTTCCTTTACCTTTATCAGCGACGCTTGAAACCACAATTCCAGTTGTCTTCTTTTTTCCTCGAATCTCGATGATATCACCTGTTTGAAGTCCAAGCTTTTTTACTTCTTCTTGGTCAATGTAGCACAGACTTCGACCACTTCTATTTTTTTCTAATCTTTCGATTCTTAAGTTTATC
>WJKD01000144.1 GCA_014729315.1 Promethearchaeota archaeon
GATTGATTCATTACTTAGCTATGTCCACAGTCTTAATTTCCGAACCCACATCGATTCTGAATGGAGAGATGGCGTCGATTATTCAGAAGGAATCTTCGACATATATGGTCCATTCCCTTCGATCAATTTTAAAGTTAACGAATATATCACCCTTAAACTTTTTGACGGTCATACGCTTTTATTTGTTAATGGAGAAGAATTTACTACTTGTAAATACCTATTATTGACTATCCCGACCTCTCAAATTTCAGATATAAATAAAGTTGAATCCATCGATGAAGCACAACTGTTTCTTGACGATTCTCTTGAAGGATTATCATTAAGTGAAGATGAATCCGAATATTTCCTAAGGATTTCTCCTGAAACAGAGTTTTGGGCTCATTCTTCGAACCTTCAAGCTTGGGCAGAGCTCAACTACGATACTAGGATTCTCCACAGAAATTTAGCTTTCCCACTCCTTAAGAAATTGACCGAAGTAGGTGATCCTGTTGCACTCAAAGTATTTAAGGAAGAAATCGCTCGAAGATATCAATGTGGCCACCAAAATGTTCGAGAATACCTTAAAGTGGAAGGATATTTAAAATATCTCTCAGAAGAAGAGCTGGAATCTCTCGGTGTTTAACATGTGTGCCTCCTTCAGCAAGTTCTCAATTTTTAATTGGAAATAAAATTTTGATTGGAGGCTTACTCCGCTGAAGTGTCTCACTCCGCTGAAGTGTCTCACTCCGCTGAAGTGGCTCACTCCGCTGAAGTGATAAAATTTTGATTGGACGAATCTCATATCTGATTGCGACACTTCAGCGAAGTTTTCAATTTTTTATGGACGAATGGATTTGTGATTCCCCACAATTAATTTCTAAGGATTATAGAGAAAAGTATACATCAGCTTGCGAGAAGTATAAAGAATCGGGTCAGATTTGGTATAAAGGTATGGGTATTCCCATTGAAAACCATCCTCTCAAGGATTATATTTGGTTTAAAGGATGCGGAAATTGCGAAAGTAATGAGGTGAAAATTATCGCAGCACAGTGGAGCGTCCACCCTATGTCGGGAGATAGATATTGGGATTACGAGATTTTCTGTGAGAATTGCGGCAAATACACTCAACGGGCTTTTGCGGAAAACGATTAGTATCATCTCAATAAAATTTTAATTGATCCTTACTTCTTAATCCCTAATTTCTTTTTAAGGTTGAAATTTTTAAATGATAATCAAATAAGGAATCTCCTAATTTAATTTATTTTTATAAAGGAAATCTAAGAAAACTTTTTAGTTTTTGATCCCTATCCTGTCTGAAAAAAATAAAAAAATGTCGACGATCCGAGGTCATTTGTGAAAAACTAAAACCCAATTTAGTATAAAAAATATATATATACAATATTTATATATGCTAGATTACATTATGAAAATAAATAGCTTATCTAATTAGAATTTATTTTTCTAAGAATATGTTTTAACTTACTAAATTTAACCTTTAGAAAGATAAGCTACAAAATTGAAAAAAAAATATCAAATATCGTTTTTTCTTACTAAAATTTGTTAACGGTGGTTTTGGAACTATAATTCAACTAAATTTTGCTTTATTGAGAATAGGAGAATAACGATGTATTTTGAGATATTTTTTGAAAAACAATCGAAAAAACTAGTGAGATGTACAATATGGAAAAAGATGTGATTAAAGAAGACACGTTCAAAATCGACGAAGAAGACATGGAATTTATTAACTTAGAATGGCTTTTGGACCATCATAGAACCAAGAAAAAAGAACGCCGTAGAATGATAGCAGAACTAGGTCTAAAGGACGGTGATAAAGTTTTAGATTTAGGTTGTGGTCCCGGTTTATGGACTCCAATGATCGCCGAAGAAATTGCTCCTCACGGCAATGTTGTCGGAGTAGACTTTTCAGCTCCTTTAATAGAATACGCAAAAAAGAACAAAAATAGCCATTATTGCAAGGACATTATGGAATTTCGAAGGGGTGATTTTTACGACCTTCCCTACGACGATGACTCTTTTGATGTCGTATTCTTTGGCAACTGTTTTGCCTATGTCATTGATGCTGCGAGGGTGCTAGCGGAACAAAAGAGATTAACAAAGAAAGGAGGTCGGATCATCGCAAAAGATTTCGACGGAGCAATTATTGTATTTTATCCGATTGATCCCTATTTATCATCAAAAATTTTAACAGCAACTTCAAAAGCATTGAAAGAAACGCCTCCCGACCCACCTTTCGATAATTATACGGGAAGAAAACTAAACGGTCTTTTCTTGAATGCAGGTCTGAAGAAAGTAAGCACTAAATCTTATGCGATTCAAAAAGTTAGCCCTCTGTCGGCGGAAGCTAAAAGATACATTCGAGGAAACGCGGAATGGTATGCAGACACGGGGTCGGAGTATATTTCGGATGGAGATTTCGAAGAATGGATGTCGCATTTTGACCCTACTTCAGATAATTATATCCTGAATCGAGAGGACTTTTACTTCTGCATGCTTGAGGTTATAACTCAAGGGTTCGTTTGAGAGTCCTCTTTCATATATAGATATTTATCGAGGGGTAACCTTGGTAAGATCTTTTAAACCTTTTATTTTTATGTTTTTTAATGTGATAGAAATAAGACTTTTTATTCTTAGTGATATTCATTCGTTTTCCAATTCGGAAGCTACGAGAAGATTGTATACGAATATCGATTAAATAAGTATGTGTAATTCCAAAATTGACTTAAGATGAAGAATATTTCACATTCAGTTGGTTTAATTTATTTACACTGTTCGATGAATATTTCTCTATAAATATTTTCAATAGGCTCGAAAACAGAGAAATTTCCTAACCACCCGTCTAAAAAGGGTTCGTATATTTGTTCAGTTCTTACCACAAATTGCTGGAGTAGGGTTCTTAGGGATGTTAAATCATCTTTACAGAAGATAACTCCTGTGACGAATTTACCGGAGTAAATTATGGTTATTTTTTCAGGTTTTTTTATAACCGACATTCCCTCAAAATCGGTTAGACAGTCAAGCATCATACTTATTGCTGCGATCGCTCCCGAGATTAAACTTGTATTGGGCATATTATTATCGGGTCTTAAAATTTTACTGAATATATTTAACCCTGATTTCGTCATCAAAAATACGCTATTGACATTTCTCTCCCATTCGAATTCTGAAAATCTTGGAACTGAGAGGAAGAAGTAATACAATATTATCCATCCTATTAGTTGGAGGATATCTCCAAAAACTCTGAAACCAAATCCATAAGATTGAGTTAGAAAATCGGACGTCATTGTGTATCCAAAAAATAGTAGAAATAGTGCGATTATTCCAATATAAAGAGATTTTTTAGATCTTCTCGTAGCGGTATATCTTTTTGCGAGATTTTTAAAATAGAGCATATAAAACAATAAAAAAATATACCAGAAATAATCTGACAAAGTTTGCGTTAAATATCTCTCAGTAAAAAAGGCAATCATGTATATACATAATGTTATCAAATAGATTGCTGAGAAAAGATACTTTATTTTAGAAACCTGGGTATCTTTTTCTATTAAAACAATAAAAATAAACGCTCCGAGGATAAGAAAAAAATATCCCACATTTAGAACATCGTGGCGGTTGCTAACTGGAGTGTAAAAGTCTGCGATTAAAAACCATATCCATTGTCCCCCGTAAGAAAAGATCAAAATTGAATACGCAAGTTCCTGGATATAATTTGTTTTCTTCCTTATTTTGATAAATTTTAACATCAATATCATACCCAGCTCGAAACAAATGAATATAAAAACCCATTCTACAAAAAGGGTGAGTTCTCTTAATTCGTTTGATGATTTTATAAAAGTCTCTTGATACAACAATTTATTTTTTTCTCTTTAACTTGTTAATTTAGATACAATTGGATCAAAACCCGAAAATAATGTTTGTTCGTTCCCCAAAAATTTTGATAAATTTGGAAGGATTTCCTTAAAATGATCTTGAAATTGGTCCTTAATGAGTTCGAGGATGAATTCAAGGCTTTTCATTTTTTTTTTAACGAGCAAAGCGTAAGTAATATGTGAAAAAGGTGGATCTCCATATTTTACGAGTATTAATAAATTTCTCCGCTCTATCAATTCTAGCTTCTTTTTTTTGCCTTTCACTATAAGATTTACAACTTCGTCTACTCCGAGTATTCCTTTTGAAAGTAAGAACTCTCTATCTTCCTCGCTCATGCTTGATTCTTTTTTCTTATTATCAGCTTGAATACTTTCTTTGAAGTTATAAACATACAAACCTGTGTATCGATTTTGATCGATGACGAATAATTTCAGCAAGTTTTCCCTCCAGCCAAATTCGAGAAATAGGGGAAATCTATATATTCCTAAAAAGATAATTGTTAGTCCCATAATCGTAGCGAAAATTAGTGCAATAGAATACAATTCTTCAAAAGCTGGATTTATTAAATCTATTACTTCTCCGCCAAATAAGAGCCCAATTCCGTAAATCAGCTCTCCAATTAAAGTCTTTTTAAATCTCCTTGCTATGTTCTTTGTGGTGACTTTAAGGAGCCTTATTTTGATATAAAGTATGTAAATGAACCCGATTACGTTAAGAAGCAGAATATAGGTATTAATTGGTGAATATAGTCCTAATATAATTAGGAGAATTGAAAAACTAAGGAGAATAATCGTGATAATTCGAGTTAATGTTATGTTTGATATAATAGAAAACATTTTAAGGCACATTAAGATAAGAAAAGCTACGATTGAAAGAAAAACGACAAAGCTTGCTAAATTTGCAGTAATTAAGTAAAGCGATTGATCTTCAATGTAAAAGGAATAAATAATTCTAAAAATCAACGATGATACGGAAATTCCGATGAAAATACCAAATGCTAAAACAAATTTATTTAATCCTATTGCCTTAGATTTATTCTTGAAATATTGCCAGATGAGATACGACGAAACTTGATAACCTAAGATGAGAGTAATGAGTGTAATTGGTATATAAAATTCTCTAAAGATTATCATCATTTAAAATCTTATCTCTTTAAAGGTTTTCGTTGCTTTTACTTATGGAAACAAATAACTTATATATAGAATAATAAAAAATCTCTCTTTTATAGTCTAAGAAAAAGTAAGAAAATAATGTTAAAGCGTAAGTTATTGCATTTTTCTTGCGTAGAAAACGCTTACAAAGAAAAAACTTAGAAAGATCAACGAAAACAAGTAAAAACTCCAATTAATGGAAAAGTGTGCGACATATGCAGCTATTATTGGTCCTACCATAAACGACAACCCAATAATGCTTTCGTTAATACTTGCGTATTTTGACGTATTTTTTTGTATATTTAGATATAAAACCAATTTTAAACTCGCACCGTATAACACACCGTTAAAAAATCCCAACACAAATAAAAGAAAGACGAACACATAGAAATTCTGAGTAATTCCAAGAAGAAAAACCACAACACATAACGAAACAAGCGAAATTAAAGGGATTCTCTTTAAGTTTCTTAAAGAAAGATAACTACTAAGGGTTATTGTCGTGATCTGCGTAATTAGACTGAAAAAAGCTAACAAATAGGCGGTATAGGAAGGAAATTGTAAAATCTCTGACTTAATTGGGTAAATGAAGTTGACGCTGGTTCTCGCAAAACAATATCCAATAACAAAAATTATCGGGACGATTAAAGGGATTTTATAATTCTGGAGATTGCGTAGATCTTGCTTATCATTAAGCTTGTATTTCTTTGAAACGCTCTCGTCATTATATATGGAAAGATTAGAATCCCCCGATGCACTGTTAAGCGTTCTGCTCTCGCGATCGCTCACAGATTCTTGAAAAAATATGATAACTGTAAGGCTTGCGATAAAAACCAAAACGGGTGCGATGTAAAAAATGTATAAGATGTTATTAACGAAGAAAAGCACGATGGCTCCCATCAGAAATCCTAATAATACACCAAAAGTCCAAGAAAAATTATATTTTGCCACATATTTGCTGTGATCGTGTTGAGTGTTATCCGAGATGCTGGACTGGAGGTTCGCCCATATAAATCCCGTAATAAATCCTTCGAACAATCGAGCAATAAGAAAGATTATCGGAGAAAGCGTAAGGTAAAAGATAGATTGAGACGCTGCCATACCTACCACTCCGATAATCACGCTTCTTTTACGTCCTATTCGTTCTGAGATATTGTTTAAGACGAGAGGGGATACACAATAGGTAAAAGTCGTTCCCGCCGCAAGGATACCGATAAACTCAATATTCACGCCCTGCTGAAAAAAGTAAATGGGAATGGCTAAAATTATCAAGGAATTGTTAATCGGCAACAAAAGTGAAACTACGATGATTGGCCAAAACCTCCACTTAATATTTAAAGATAAATCATCGCTACTCATAAACTCACTTCGTAACTCGCTGTGTTAGTGTTTTTCACATTTCTAACAAAGATCGTAAGAAATACTGCGATAATCGCAAATGTCCCGCTCAGAATGAAGAAAGTTAAGTTTAAGTTGTAATATGCGATAAACCCCGACACGATCGGAGCGATGAGAAATGTTGTTCCCGTAATACTTTCACAAATCGCGGAATATTTTGAAGTTTTATGCTTGATATTGAGGATGACAAAAAACTTCAATCCTGCTCCGTAGATTAGCCCGTTAAAAAGCCCTATAAAGAAAAATAACGCCATAAATATCATCAAAGCAGATACAAACGCAAAACTAACGAATAACGCAGTTGATATGAACAATGAAAGGAGGATTAACCTTTTTAAAGTATCCATGCTTAAGAGACTTGCAACCGTCATTGCTGTTAATTGAGTAAAAAATCCAAGAAAATTAAGAAAATAGACAGTATACACTTCTAATCCTAGTATTTCTGATTTAATAGGATATAAAAAGACAATAGACGCTCGAGATAAACCGAAAAAAGTAATTAAGAGAGCCGGAAAAACGACGGGAATTACGAAATTGTTAAAATTTCGCTTCTGCTTCTTTTCTAGGGTTAACTGCTCTTTTTGATTAGTTGTATGAAGCAATTCTCCACCCTTTTCTTGATTTAAGACCATATCATTGTTGGGGTTAGGTTCGACGATGCCATAAGGATCCTTAAAAAATAGGATAGCGATACAAGCGTTCGTTATAATTAATAATGGCGCAATGTAAAACACTACATTAA
>WJKD01000145.1 GCA_014729315.1 Promethearchaeota archaeon
ATCGTTTGTATTTGAATTTTAGGATAATTAAAAGAATCTTGTCCTGGCTGGTAAGTTTCAATCTTGTCAATTTTTTTGTATTTAATGTATTCGTTCGTAAATATTTTAAATGTTTTTGTAAGTCCTAGTTTTTTAATACCCACCCTAGTTAATAAAGAATCTAAGGAGAGTAAGTAATCTTCTTCTTGAATGGGACAGAGCAAATGGGTACGATATCTATTTTGATGATAATAGACTCTACTGCTATGATCAAGGTGGCAGTGAGATAAGAGCAGAGCGCTTACTGGATTTTTCAAATTTTGATAAAAGTTATCAATAAATTTCGTTGGAAAATTAGAGTCAATTAAGATGGAAGTGTTTTCTGTAGGATCAATCAATAATAAGCTGTTGATTTTGTTAGTTCTGTTAGTATTTTCTTTAACGATAGACGCATTTTCGGTAAGAGAAATATAAGTCAACATAAAGATAAATCAAATTAATGAGTAAGTTTGCTATAGATTGAGACAATATTATAAAATGGTTCATCCCTTTTAGACTATTTTAAGAAGGAGATTGATATTTTTTGATTGGTTTGTGTAAAAAGGAATTAATCTTCCTCCTGGACACGATAATACGAGATTATTTTATCGTTAGGAGGTTTAATCTCAGGAATTTCTGTTTCCTCAGTTTCTAATATTGTAGGATGTGTATCTTGGTCATCTTTTCGTTCTTTCAAAATATCTTCACGACAATTTTATCTTATTCTTTATGTCAATCTTAGATTGATAGAATTTAATTTTAATTAAAAATAATTTAAAAATAATTCAAACAAAAATCAAACCATTTAAACAAAATGGAAGCAATTTGAGAATATAAAAATCTTCATTCTGCTCTCTTATCATTCTTATTTTAAAAATAGTATAAAATATATATATTCTTTAGTTTTTAAATTAATATTCAAGAATAAAACAGATCTATATATTTTAATTATTAGATTTTCTCCTACATAATAGGTTAACACGATGATATCTAAAGTTTTTATTATTGCGCAAGGCGGTGTCCTTTTGTATAGTAAAGATTTTCTTGCTCGAAATGAGGAAGAAAAAGATTTTGACGAAGATTTAATAAGTGGGTTTTTAACCGCAATTAGTAACTTTGCCCAAGAAATTAAAGGTGGCGGGATTCAAGCAATGAAGTTCAAAAATTTTAATTTTATTTATTCCGCAGACGAAGATTGCGATTGTATGTTTGTCGCAATAACAGATATTGAGGATATTGAGGACGAAGCGAGAGAAAAGGTGGAGTTGATGAAAAAACAATTTATACAAAAATTCGAAAGTAAAATTAAGAATTTTACTGGTTGCGTGAATGATTTTGATAGGTTTGACGAATTCACCGAGAAACATATCTACATTCCTCCAAAGGTCCTATTAGTGGGAGAAGATAGAGTAGGGAAGACCACCATTATGAATCTATTCCCAGGTGACACAGTGCTAAAATTAGACGAAGATTTAAATGAGATTATTGAAAAGGACATTGAACTTCCAAACCTAAGCTCTATAAAAGCAGCGAGATTAAGAGAAATAAACCTTCAAGAACTTGTTGAGAATTCAAAAATCTATAGGGGTCTCCTCAATTCCGTAGATGTTATCTGTATTGTAACTAATTCTGCTGCAAGTAATCTAGGGCGAACAAAGAGGTTATACAAACGATTAAAAAAATCTGTAAATAAAGCAGACTTTTACATAATAGCTAATTTTCAAGATCTTGAACAAGCAGCGTTTGAACCAAATAAAATCGAAGAAAGCTTCGATCTGAAAACTTTTGAATTCTCAGGAATTGAGAAAGATGCTAAGGAAAAGTTTATTTCGATTTTGACTGAGATTATTAAGGTATCAGTTGTGGATAAAATTCAAGGTAAATATCGTTCTTCAACCTAAATTATAGCTCGTTAACATATTAAAAAAAATTAAAAAACCCTAAGAATCAAAAATGGAGATAAAAGAAAATTATGTTTTTCCAATATATATCAAGAAACACATAATTGAAAAAATAGAGAAAATTTGTAAAAAAAACAAACTAGAAGTATTTGGATATTTAGTAGGAGAACGGTATTCTTGGAATAACCAAGGCTACATTATTTTAAATCATTCTCTGTATCTCAAAGGAGCAGTGCATAGCGACCAGTATTCCGTTCACGAGAGGGGGAAGAAGGGACTTGCCGAAGATGTGGAGTTTGAATTTAATAAATATTCGGAGGAGTTTGATAGATTAAAAGAAAAAGAAAAGAATCCCAATTTACTAAGGTTGGGATGGTGGCACAGTCATCCGAATTTTGGGTGTTTCCTTTCTTCAACGGATTTAACAACTCAACATTCAATTTTTAACGAAAATTACCATGTTGCCTTAGTAGTGGATCCAATTCAAGATAACTACAAATTCTTTACTTTGGATGAAAATGCCAAGGATGGCTACAAAGAATTAAGTTACGCAATTATTTCTTAATTAATCTTTAGCTTTAATGAAGATAGAACTATGACAAAAGAGAACGAACGCACTAAAGACCTAAAAGTAGTAGAGGAAGGTTCAATTGACGAAGATATATACGATCGTCAAAAAAGAATTAAGGGATGGGACCAGAATAAAATTAAAAACGCGAGGGTAATGATAATTGGAGCAGGGGCTACGGGAAACGAAGTAGTAAAGAATTTGGCGCTCGTTGGAATCGGAACAATAATTCTCATCGACTTTGATATTATCGAAAAGTCGAATCTAAATCGTTGCGTTCTATTTAACATGGTTGATTCTATTGAAAATAAATATAAAATAGACATCGTCATCGAAGCTGCTCATAATCTAAATCCGGATACAAAAATAATCGGATTAAAGACAGATTTAAACAGTATAGATAAAGAGATGTATTCTGAAGTGGATGTGGTTTGTTCTTGTTTAGACAACTTAGAAGCAAGGTTGGAAGCAAATAATTACGCATATTATCACGGTATTCCATTCGTTGATTCTGGAATTGACGAGTTTTACGGTACAGTTCAAGCGGTATACTCAGGCGTAGAAAAAGCAGCGTGCTTACAATGCGGGATAACTGGTTCAGATTTGGACCTTATGTGGAAAAGATTTTCCTGCACGGGAGAAGAATTATCGTCCGAAGACGGCGAGACATTTGGCAAAATAGCTACTGTGATAACCACCACGTCAATTATAGGAGGCATCCAATCCCAACAAGTTTTAAAATTTCTTTTAGGAATAGACGAATTTAAAAATACGGGAAAATGGAACTCCGAAATAGGAGAGCCTCTCATTGGAAAACAACTGAATTACAACGGGATAACTAACACGTTCAATTTAATCAAAAAATTGAAAAATCCCGATTGTTGGATCTGTTCGTACCCAAAAAAAAGTTAAAATAGGTAAATTATATTTTATTATTGTCGTCTCGAATAAATAATTTAAGAATATTATAAAAATAGAAATATAAAAATGTTGATGGAAAATGCCTGAATTACCCAAAGAGATTTGGAAAGACCGCATTGAAAACGAATTAAAGTCCCTCAAAAGACTAAATGTCTTAGAAAAGGATTCAATCGTCCACGGTGAAAATAGCGTGGAATTTATAATTAATGTAAAAGCAGTTGGGTTTATATTGGAAGACGGTAAGGAAGGAATCGACATAGTTCCCAAAAAGATCCATAGAATATTTTTAAAACTAAATCGAGCATTTCCATATCCCGGAGGTATAGATTTTTCGTGGTATTCCAATATCTTTCACCCTAATATTCACCCCGTCAATTTACCTTCTGGAGAACCTGGTACGGGATATATCTGCTTAAATGTTCTCAAAAAATGGAGCAGATTGAGTGACTTAGAAACCACCGTGAAAGCTTTACAGATGTTAGTAGAACACCCAAATCCCGAGGACCCATTGAACTATCCTATTTGCAGCGAGGCAACCGAGTTCTTTAAGCAAAATACAATGGAAGATCTCATGGAACAATATAACCTTGAATCTTTAGAAGAGGAAGATACCGACGATGATATAATAATTATTGAAGATTAAACACTATAAATGTCTCCTCTACTCTCTAAAAGTCGCAGGGACCATCGTTGTAATCGTAAAATATATCTTAAAATTTTTATTGGGATTGGTGCGATTCTCGTCTTTTTAATAATATGGGGATTAACTTTTGGGAATCGCTTAGATATTATATTATATTCACCCCTGATTAGTCCCAAGGAATGGTGCGAAGTTCAACCTTGTGTAGAAATCAATATATTTGGAACTAAATTAATATTGGTAAAACCAAGCTCTTCCATTTTTGTCTACTTTTTAGGATTTCAAACAGTCTTCATTGGTGCGTATCTCTTAAGTATAAGGGAAGGACACGCATCTCGCGTGTGGTGGGGGATAGCACTATTATTATGGGGATTAGGAGCAATTTTCGCAGGAACGAGCTATCAATTATTTAGCTACGAGATAAAATGTGCCGGACGACAATATTGTGTTTGGACGAGTTGGTGGGAAATAATCTATCTGATCCTTTCCGTAGGAAGCATAGACGCTATGTTCATTGCTCTAACCTACTCGTGTATAACTCCAAAATATAGAAAGATATCTTTAGCTTACGCATTATTCAGTTTTTTTTCGTATTGTATAATAGTATTAGTTGGAGCCTATCTTCCCAACCAATTCATGATTTCCTTTGAATTAATGGTCTTGTTTTTGGTGCCGAATGTGCTCTTTTTCTTCTTACTAAACGCATGGAGATACCGTAGAACTCTTAACCCAATGGATAAAAGTCTAACGATTATGTGGATTTCTCTAGGTATAATCATCGGTCTCTATTTTCTTTATTATATTTTGGGGATAACCGATATGCTCTGGAACTTCGGTATCTGGTTTTCTGAAAACGATGTTTTGCATATAGGACTGATTGCGTGGATGTTTTATGTTTATTTTACCGTCAGTAAATATGTTAAAGATCGGAATAGTAATGATAACAAGTCCTTAACATCTTAAATCTTGAAGTTGAGTTTAAGACTAATTAAAAATTGCATACCAGAAGTAAGTATTCAGATTATTCTAAAATAATAAATAAGATAATATAATAGAGACTTTATTAACGGACGATACCTCCTACTACTCTTGCCCACAAGGCTAACTTATCGTCTTCTTTTAGGCCAAATTTGTGAATCGCGTCTTCAACGGTAATGTTCGTTGGTAGTTCTTGACCATTGTGAACTAATGTATATGAACGCTGTTCGGCACTGATAATGCCCATATGTTTAACGATGATGTCCACGATTCTTTCTATTACATGGTGTTTCTTGACGTCAAGCTTTATGAGCTTGCCAGTCCTCGAATCCTCTACAGAGATCCTCATTATCCTAAGTTTTTAGTTTTTAGTGTTTTGAAAATCTTATATTTGATCTATATATAAAGTATCAAATTAAATATTTTGTCACCCAATAGGATTGTTTTTAGTTTTAAAATAGCTATTTTTTATAAAAAACTTGCTTAAAGCATGTTATCAATAAGGGAGTGGGAATTTGAGATTATATCTTTATATTCGAAATCTAGATAAGTAAAGCAGTTTATTTCGGATACTTCCTCTCTTCCCTCCCTTCTTCTTTTGGTAAATCAACGATTATTTCATCCTCCACTTCTTCGATGGGTTTAGTAGGTTGAGATTTATCAATGGGATTTAAACATCCCCAGCACATATTATCGAGTTTGATGAGCTCCTTGGCGCAATCTTCGCAATACATAGCCTTACAGTCGGGACAGATGTACAATTTTTTAAACCCAACGAGATTATTTTTGCATACCATGCAGAGCGTTTCGTTTCTATAGAACTCCACATCTTCTTGATTAATTTCAACGGGTCGGGGTTGAGATATTGATTCAATTAACATGTCCGTAGACTCGTCAAGTTTTTCTGATTTTAAAGAGATTTTCCCGGATTCTTTAATTTTTTTCTCTTTAATGCTGAAATAAAAAAGCACGCCTCCTAGGATCATGACGTATCTAGTTATTAATAAAAGAAAATCGGCGGGGTAAACAGTCAGATCAATGGAACCAAAGCCAAAAAATAAAGATAAAGCGCAAAAAAGTAAAATTAGCTTTTTTCTTACTACACCCGTTGTTTTGAGTGCTTGATACAAAGTGATACTTCCAAAGATAAGGATTCCCGGCAAAAGAGTCATTCCCAATAATATATATATTGGAGACCACGCAATAACGATATTATCAATTAGATCTTCTCCTTGGCGCGTTGGATACTTAAAATCAATAGAAGCGAATGGAAATAATATTAAAATAATTGCAAAAATGGTACATAAAACAAACATATATAGAATTAGAGAAGCTTTAATCCATTTGTTCATTTCAGGAATTACGAGCTCTGTAAACAGCACAGTTCCAAAAAAAATTAATGGTACGAACCATATGAATGTAAGTATTCCGTGGATACCAGCGAAATTGTCTAAATTTCTCCCAAACAAGAGTATATACACAAAATCTGCGACTAATCCAGAGAATAATAAGCTAATTGATAATATACTTAGGCCTAGATATAATAATTGTTTAGTTTTTAACTTAAATGCCCTATAAATACTCATTACACCCCAAATTACCCCAAGACTTAACCATATAACCACGGTTATACCGTTTAACCAGCAAAAGAAAGATATATCCATCAGTAAGAAAGGAGACCCTATAGTTTTATTAAATTCCCATCCATTTGAAAATTTGAAGTATATTAAGATCTCATAAAGATCTCGTTTTTATTATATTTAAGACCTAAATTAAAAAGATAATGGATTGATTTAAAAATCTTTTTACTACTCTGATTAGGATAATCTTAAGAAAATCAGAATTTGTAGAACAAGGGTAAAAAAGCTCAAAAGTAATATTAATTAGGTGAATTTAAACCAGTGTTTACATACCTGGCATTGGAGAATATCAATTAGTCTTTTCTTCGCTGTTTTTGAGTCTTTGATGATTAGTTTTCGTTTTAACATTTCACTACCACATTTTTCGCAGGTCCACAGTCTGGTTTTAGTTTTCGCGTTTTGAGCAGCCATATCTGATCTTTTAAATAGGGA
>WJKD01000146.1 GCA_014729315.1 Promethearchaeota archaeon
ATTGACAGCATTCAAAATGTTCGAGCGGTCGATTCTGATCTCCATTTTCCTGACCCAGGTATTTGTATTTTACAGAGATCAGTTTGCGGCGCTCATCGGATTGTGCTTCAATCTTCTGGTTTTTGCGGCATTGCGGTATGTGATTCGGAGGGAGGAAGCAGGAGAGGAGTGAATTTGATACGAGTCTTGTTGCCGATATTGTAATCCATCTTGTTTATTAAATTTACTTTCCGTAATTTTACTATTGACATATTGCGAATTATTTCTTACATTTAATGCACATCTTTTTTTCCGTTCATTATCAACAAACACAACTCTGTTTGTTCTTTTTTTAAAAACAAGATACAGATTTTGAATTTTAGCAGGAATCTGTTCCATAGGTTTGAAACGTTATCTTTCTGTATAACATTCAAATTGTAGGAAAAGCAGTTCGCGTTTCTTGCAGAGAACATGCAAAAAATATCTTCAAAAAAAATTATTTTTATTTACTTTATGGAATTTTTTTTCAGACTGTGAATTCATATTATATAGAATTGTATACTAGTTATTAGACTAAAATAAACAATAATGTATTAATAAATTAGAATATTAAAATGGATGAACTACAACAAGAGATAACTTCAAATATAATTACTGAAGTATTCAAACAAAGCTTAAAAGGTCTCTCTAAAGCTGAGAAATGGTTTAGAGAGAAAAATAAGGAGTATGATCCATTGGGAATTGCCATCAATAGGTATTCCCAAAAAATGGATGAACTATATAATGAAATTCGAATTTATGGAATGGAAAGACCTATTCCACTAAGGAATATTTTTGTTCGAGTAAATATTCTTGAAAAAATTCCTTCAAGAATAAATATGTCTTTAATTGAACTTATTCAGCATTTTGATTCTCAGGCAAGGATACTCGGTTTATTAAATGGGACAATTTCTGGTCTTAAGGTTGTAAATAAATATAATAAAATAATAGTATTAGGGAAACCAGGATCGGGAAAATCAACTTTTCTTAAATACACTGCACTTCAATGTTTAGATGGTAAATATAACGAAAAGCTAGTTCCTGTCTTTGTTACGCTAAAAGATTTTTCGGAATCAGGGAAATCCTTATTAGAATTTATCGTTGATCAGTTTGATATTTGCCAATTTCCAGATGCCACTGCCTTTATTAGGAGACTTCTCGATAAAGGAAAATGTATTATTCTTTTGGATGGTTTAGATGAAGTGAGTGAAGAAAATAAAGACATAATAATTTCGCAACTTACAGATTTTTCAGATAAGTATATAAATAATAATTTTATCATTAGCTGTAGAATCGCGGCATATAATCATTGGTTTAAAAGATATGTCGATGTTGAAATTGCAGATTTTAATAATGAGCAAATTAATACATTTATTAACAATTGGTTTTCCAATGAGCCTAAAACCGCTGAAAGTTGCAGCAAAAAAGTTTTAGAAAGTCCCCACATAAAGGAGCTCGCTTCAATCCCACTTTTATTGACATTAATATGTTTATCATATGATTCGACTTTAGGCTTTCCACAAAATAGGAGCGAACTATATAAAGAAGGAATTGATGCACTATTAAAGAAGTGGGATTCAACAAGAAGAATTAATCGGGGAGAAATTTATAAATATTTATCAGTTAGACGAAAAGAATCAATGTTCAGTCGAATTGCTGCTGAATTTTTTGAACAAAATGAACTGTTTTTTAATCAACAAAAATTAGAAAAAGCAATTCAGAATTTTATCATAAATCTACCTAATGCTAAGGAGGAAACCTTAGATATAGATAGTGAAGCTATTTTAAAAGCAATCGAAGCGCAACACGGTATTTTTGTGGAAAGAGCTAAGCGAATATATTCATTTTCGCATCTTACATTTCAAGAATATTTCACAGCAAAATATATTGTAGACAATGCTGAACAGGGAACATTGAAGGCATTAGTCAGAAATCATTTAACTCATGATAATTGGCGAGAAGTTTTTATTCTAACTGCAGAGATGCTAGATGATTCAGAAAGTTTTTTTAAAAGTATTAAATCAGAAATTGACACAATGGCTAAAGATACTTCGATTCAAAATGCAATAGATTGGATTCAATCATATATACCTAAAAAAACTAACTATACACCAGCTTTTTGTAGGGTTTTAATAGCTTTGAAATATTTTGAAGATCTCAAAGATAATATTCTACCATTAGCAAAAGAGCTTGTAAAAATAGAACCTTGGTATACTAAAGCTCTAGAGTCGTTTTCAGAAAATAGAGTAATTGATTTAGCTTGTGATCACATAATTAAGAAGGCTGATATTAAATATAACAATCAATATAGTATCAAATTTAAAAATTATATAAATGCTAATAGAATTCTTGCAGCTTGTCTGAATACCGAATGTTATTTATCGAAAAAAACACGAGAAAAAATTATTAAAGAACTATTTTGTTAAAATATTTTTTTTGCGACAAAGTCTAACTTTTAATTCACCGAAATGTTGAGCGGCATTTGAAGTCCAGAAAAATTTGTGAAATAAATAAAAATTCGATTTTGCTGGAACGAACGATGCTTTTAATGCCCAATATCCGATGATCATCACGTTATGTGTGCAGAGTTCTTAATAATATTAGTTTCGAGATATGCTTTACGATGTTCATCAAAAATTTTTAAGATAAATTATAATGAAAAATATTGAAAATAGAATTCTAATAACAAACTTAGACGCTATTACACTTTTGTCAATTGGAAGTCCCGAAAATTATGAAAAAATAATAGAAGAATGGGCAAAGTCCTATCTAAAAGAGAAGTGCGGTAAATATTTGAGAGTTGAAAAATTAGGAGGTGCTGGGGATAAAGGACGAGATATTGTATGCACTATCAATGATAAAAGTGATGAATGGGATAATTATCAGTGCAAGCATTATCATAAACCGATATCCCCCTCAATGGTTTGGGTAGAGTTTGCAAAGCTTATTTATTATGTTTTTATCGGTGATTATTCCACTCCCGTTAATTATTATTTTGTTTCTCCTCTGGGAGTTGGAGCAAAATTTAGAGATTTATTGAAAACCCCTGATGAAATAAAAAAAGGATTAATTGCAAATTGGGATAAATACTGCAAAGAAAAAGTAACTTCTATAAAAATAATTGAATTAGATGATACCTTAATATCATTTATTGATGACTTTGACTTTTCTATTTTTGACTACATCAGTCCATCTGATTTTATTGATCAGTTTAAACTAACTCCTTATTACACTCAAAGATTTGGTCGACTTTATAAACCCCGCCCCTTAACAGAATGTCCAGATGAAATCGAACCGTTCGAGATGGAATATATAAAAAAAATATTGCAGGCTTATTCAGATTATTTAAATGAGCATGTTGATAAATATGAACAGTTAAACAAACGTATCCAACCGGTCAACCCATGCCTTAATTGACCGGCGTGTTCTTTGACATATTCCGTAATTATTCAGCAGGAGTCCAGTGTGGTGGCAACAGGAGATTCAGCTTTTTAAAGGGGTGATCTTTAATGCGAACGAGCACA
>WJKD01000147.1 GCA_014729315.1 Promethearchaeota archaeon
CTATTTTATTCGATTGTATCGTATATTTCTAATTTGCAGTGCTCATTTCTTTGATGTCTTTATTATTGGGAAAGAAAGTAGGTTTTAGAAGAGAATTACGGTGAGAGCTTAATGTGAATTTAAAAAAAACGAAGGCTGATTCCAATATCCGAAAGGAGCAGCGTGAATTAATTATTGCAGCGGGATATGAATCCCAACTTAAACTACCCGAAATTCCTTTCAAAGGGCGGTTCACAGCCAAGGCTTTGCTATGAACGACGATTTCAATATACAGAATTTATATCCTTAATTTTAGACAGTAACCGTTTAGAAAATTGATTGTTAATCTTTTGTTCATGCTTTATAACAGATTGTTGTGCTTGATATCTATTACCAGAGTAAAAGCGCTCAGTGAGAAGCAAAAAATAGATAATCGCACTGGAATACTGATCTCGGTAAAGAAATAAACTTGTTGCTGTAAAATTGACGGTATTTAACAAAAAGGCATTTAATGAATTTCGGTAATCCTTTGAATAGAGTTGACCCGAACCGGGTATGAAGGTTGATAACCATTTTGCTTTTTGCGTCGATTTCTTCTTATGGCTTAAGGATACTATTAATAAGTTTTTAAAATCATTTACAACATTTTGATTTTTTAAGTAGACGCTGAATTGATCTGTAAATTTTTTGGTTTTTTCCCAGTCCTGTTGTAAAATGGCTGACATGATTAATAGTAAAGTTGCCTCCCGTTTTAAAGGAATACTATTTGATGCATGCGCAATTGTTAAAAGCTCGATTTGGGCTTGATTAATCTTCCCATTGGCGATATATGTTGTCGCATTAGCGATTTTTATCTTTTGCAAGAGACTATCGTTCGGGGCAAAATACATCGCTTTTTGAAAAGCCTGTATTGCTTTATCCCACTGATTAAGTTCACGATAACATAGTCCTATTCTGAAAAAAGCAGAGGATTTAATTGACTTATCACTCTCAAAAAACGCCACTCTATAGAATTCAGTAATTGCAGCATCATGATTTCCTTTAGAATAAAGACGTTTTGCAAAATTTATGCATGAATTTATATCTTTTTGTGAAAATACGAATGAAGAGGCAATAAAGTTTAATATTGAACTAATGACCAAAAGCTTTGCTAAGTTCGATAGATATTTTTGTATCAAAAGCATGATTAATTTCCTGATTATAGATTTTAGCTGCAACAGCTGATCCATATATATTTCCCAGATAAAAAGCAGTACCAATGCTGGCAAAAATCCATCCCTTTGTGGATTTTATGTTATTTTCAGAGAACCCATCGTATGATTGCCAGGTCGTTAGACTAAATAATACGAAAGAGAACAAACCATCAATCGGCTTTCCCACATAAATTTTGCCTGCTCCTGGCAATATTGCTGAAAGAGCTACAGCAACGTACTTGTTTTTGGATTTTAATTGTCTCCCTTCTGTTAAATAATTGGATAATACATTTTTCGAGGTTAAAAAATTACTAGTGGGAGAAATACTTTTTAATGATTTTTCTGCGTGCGTCCAATTTCTTAAATGCAATTGATTTGCGATACGTAAAAGTTGTGTTTTCTCGACAATTACATGAGAGTTGTCATGATTATTTTGAAGTCGAGATATATAACCAGTTGATACTTTATATTTTTTAAGTTTATAATTGATATATGCCAGATAAAAAAATACATCTGCAACAAATCGACTATTCGGATTCAATTGAGAGAATTGAGCAAATTTACTTTCGGATTTTGTGAATTGATTATTCAAATAATAGCATAATCCAATTTTGAAGTGAATTGAGTCTTGATTGCCTTGCGTGGAGAATAGGTATCGTTCATACTCTGCAACAGCGCGTTGATATTCATTATTCTCGTATAAATAGTTTGCAAATTTTAAAATATTTGTGGGCAAATAATATTCGGAGTTTGATATGTTCTGACCATAAATAGAGGTATACGAAATAATAATTAGCAAAAAAGCAATAACAGAATTATGCATGAAATAAGCCTTTATTTTTTTCTAAATTCATACAATGGGATTATATCAATAGCTTTTAGGGTGATCGGATCGATTTTATAATATCGAAGTGCTACGCTATTGCAACGTGTTAAGCGATCCGCCGTTAAAAGTGTTCCTATCAAAAATCCGCGGTGTTTCACAGCTTCCAGCCCAAAATGCGAGCAACTCAAGCTGAATATACAGGTTGGTTTATCTTGAGTGGAAATAAAATGCTGATAAAATTTTATTAGTCCTATTCCCAAATATTTAGTTTCAGAAGTTATTGTCGACTTGAGCAATGAATCTGGTGTAACTTTATTAAGCTTAGGCTTTTCAATTTTTGAAAATATAAAATTCAAGTTGTTAATATGCTGAGCTTGACCAGAATCAAAAGAAAAGAAAATCAGCAATAGCAGAAAGCAATTTATAAAGCTTTTAATTTTTAAAATAGTTTTTACCATTTGAATTCTTTGATAGTTACATCGTCTGGTATTTTGAAGCCAGTAATTGAATCCGGCAGTACCGCATTGATGGAAATATTTTCCATTCTAATTTTATCGATTATACTATCTTCTGGTGCACCTTTTACTATTTTAACCGATTGAGGGTACCAAAATGTGTTATTTATCATTATATAGTCATCGAAAAAGAATTGTTGAGTCTTGCTTTTTTTTGAAGGAGCAATTATTGTAACATTTTTGATCCTGTTGGAAACCGTCTCTATTTTAGTAATCCCTAATTCTTTTTTTAATTCTTTTGGCGGATGCCACTCAGTTCGCAGAGTATCCGATTGAATTTGATAATCTTTAATTTGATAGTTCAAATCGGATAATCCGTAATCGCTGCGTAAAGATGCAATAAATGGTGTTAAAAATGACAAAGATATTGATGTTTCGGATTTAATATTCATTAAAAGCTTTTTATTAGGATAATAAATCTGCATTTGGTCATTATCAATTTTGATGTATTGACTAATAGGATAATGTACTCTTATCCATAAGAGGTTAGGTGATGCAAAACAAATAGTGCCTTCGGTTTTCGATATTCGCTTTTTTTCAATTTCTCCCCTTTCAAAATTAGCTGAGAGGGTTTTTATGGGAATAGAAGTGACCTGGCTAATGGATATATTATTGGTAAAATAGCATAATATTATAAGAATAAAAAATTGTATAAATATTTTTTTTTGTGTCGTTATGTTAAGCATATCATTGAATCCATTCAGATACTAAAACAAGAAAATGGCAGGATATGAAATCCTGCCATTTGAAATTTTTAATAGGTTGATTCTTCAGCCTCAAAACCACCCGAAGCTGCTAAATAGGCAATACTAACAACTGCACCAACAACCCAACCTACGCAGGCCGAATTCGTTCTGATGCTTTTTGCCTTCTTTTCATAGGCAGCAGAGTAAGCTTGTACATAGTTTGCGTCTTTACCAACAATTCTTTCAGCGGGCACTTGTGGATTACTCGCTGATGCGATTAAATAACCAAAAATACCGCAAAGAAAGCCACCAAGCCCGTAGCCGATA
>WJKD01000148.1 GCA_014729315.1 Promethearchaeota archaeon
CATATAAATATACATATCTACATCAGGAACAATCAGCGTAAACGCGTTCAATTCTCCCAGCACACGCGTCGCTTGTTCCAGCAGCACATTAATTTGCGGATCATCCCACACCCAGGTCTGGTTGATCTTTACCGGTGAAAAGCTTTTGTATTGATACTGTTCAATGTAATGACCTGCTTTAAAATTTTTGAGGTTCATTTTTTTACCTATTTTTTACCAAAATGAGAAATACTGCCATTTTAATACTTTTTTAGGTGACCTTAAAAGTTGTTACCATTAACAACATGCAAAAACATATCTTATAAAATTTCACTTGACATTTTCAATAAAAAAGGCTATGTTTAACCAATCCAATTTATTTGGAGGTGGATGGTTTACCATCGCCCCGCATTTTTGCGGGAAAGATAATTTATATAAAACTTTCTAATTTGATTATCATTCAATCGTCATTGCCCAAAGGGTGAAGGACATGGTTCGCCGCATTACCGTAAATGCGGTTATTTTTTTAGAGACCTTGCCGTTACGCATGTTTCGGTTGAGCCTCGAAAATACCCTGGTTAAAAACCAGGGTTTTTAGTTTTATCCTCATCAATTTTAACTCTTATTTTCCCTGTCAACAACACCTGCATTAATCCTTTTTTCTGCTGCTGTAATTTTGTTAGCTTCTTTTTCAATAATCCGATTTCCTTATCCGCTGTTTGCAGGACAGAGGCGATTTTTTGTTGTTCCTCTATATTTGATGGGACATATATTTTTAGTTTTAAAAACGTCTTAAAATCAAATGTCATTTTTTCAATATGTACACCATAACTTGAAATAAAAGTCTGATGATAAAAATAAGGCATTTTTGATAACCAATCTAAAAATTCTATTGCAAGTAAATTTTGATTTTTAACCACTAACGCAATGTATGAACCTGAAATTTTCATTCCATCAAATTTTTCGGTAACTAATCCCGAAGCGCCATGTACTATTTGCATTTTGGAGATTATAAAATCTCCAGCTTTTGCAATTCTAAGATCTTTTGTTTTTATTTGCCGACCATACATACTTTCTCTTTGAAATAACCCTGCTGATCTTCGTCTAACACTTATTAGATGATATCTTTCATTATCTTTGAAACTAACTGCTCGCCTTACCTCTAGTAATAACTCATTATATTTGTATTCGCGCCATTCATAATTTTCAAATTCCGGAAATCTTTTTTTCCCAACAAGCAATTGCTGCATCAATGCTTTTTTCTGTTGCTCTTTGGCAGTGATTAGTTTTTGAGTAATTTCGATGCCGTTGTCCCAGGTGTTTAATATCTGAACAATTTTTTTTTGTTCAAATAACACAGGAATCGGAATTGGAATATTCCTAATTAATTCTGCATTTAGATTTTTTTGATTTCCTCCGTGTCCAATTTCTCTAATTTCATTATATCTGAAACAAAGGTTGTGAAACAAGTAATATTTATCAATGCTCTTTTTATTAACGACAATGCCCGCGCATGCCTGATTTGTGGCTGCATCTATTTCAAGTATTCCAACTCTTCCTCTAGTTTTCCCCTGCCCATACATTGCCATAATAAGAGTGCCCTTTTTAAAAAGTTTTGCTGAAGAATTACTCAATCCCACTTCCGAAATGAATTCTTCTGTTTCGTTAATTCTATTAAACGAAACAAGACTTGTGGTCAGCCAAGGGATTGATCCATTCCAATATTCCTTTTTCTTACGACTTGGTGTACCTCCAGCGACGATATTGGCAATATTTCTTAATTCACGAATCTTCCAGCCTTCAGGAATCCATCCAATCTTCGTTTTTTTATACCCGGATTTATTTTCTTGATCCATACATTCTACTCTTTTTTATTATTGCAAGTGAGCTACCCGATGCACCTCAATATTTTCCAAAATGAATACCATTGCGAGGACATCCTCGACATGGTTTTAAATCCACTTGAAAACTACCATTTTCCCTATCTGGAAAAAATAGTCGAATCTGAAATGATCCTTTTTTAGAATTGATATATGACCTAAATTTCTAAAACGAATCGTCTGAATTTGCTGTTACATATTTATTTTTTATAATTAAAGCATAACCGCAG
>WJKD01000149.1 GCA_014729315.1 Promethearchaeota archaeon
AATTTATATTTTGTCGAATTTTATTAGAGAAACATTCCAATTTGTTTCGAATAAATATGAATTTTTTTCTTTGTTTGACGGTAAAATACTTTCATTCCAAGAAGGTTGTATTAAACCAGAAAAGAAAATCTACAAAATTTTATTAAGTAGGTTTCAACTCTCTCCTAAAAACTGTCTTTTTTTAGACGATACAGAATCTTGCGTAGTCGCTGCAAAAAAGCTGGGTATCCGTTCTATACTAATTAAAGAAAATACCAATTTAAAAAAACAATTAAAAAAGTTTAACATAAAGTTAAGTTAAATAAAAATGATAGGAAAAAAAGGTGAATTAAATGTTTTCAACTATGGTCGCTTCAGACACTCCCCCACCACCACATAGGGTAGCGAGACCATAGCTGACGTTGCGTTTTTTCATTTCGTGAATCAAGCTTACGATAATTCTTGCACCCGTGCATCCTACTGGATGACCTAGACCTATACCCGACCCGTTCACATTAGTCTTCTCGAAATTCCAGTTCAATTCTTGGCCAACAGCGACATATTGAGATGCAAACGCTTCGTTGCATTCAACTAAACCGAGGTCCTCGTATTTCATATTCGCTTGTTTAAGAGCTAGAGGTGCTGAATACATTGGTCCCATCCCCATCAAGCGCGGGTCGTTCCCAATCATGCTTATCGTTTTGATTTTTACTAGTGGTGTAAGTCCCAATTCCTGAGCCTTTTCCATAGTTGTTAAAAGTGTTATGCAAGCACCATCGTTTATACCTGACGAATTTCCTGCGGTGACAGTCCCATCTTTTTTGAACACGGGAGGTAATTTCTGTAAATCTTCCATAGTTAAGCCAGGGCGGAAATGTTCGTCCTTATCAAAGATATAGGTTTTTCTTCGGGTCTTAACTTCGACCGGAATAATTTCGTCTTTAAATCTTCCAGAAGTGGTTGCCTTTTCTGCGTTATTTTGTGAAGCTAAGGCTGCTTTATCTTGCATTTCACGCGTAATATTATATTTTTCGGCAACATATTCTGCAGTCATGCCCATAATATATCCGTCTCCAAAAACCTTGCTTCCTGCGTGAAGCCCTTCCATTACTCCACATTTCATCTCTTTATTGCGTAATCGTGCACCCCATCTTGCTGATGGAATATAATATGAAACATTACTCATGCTTTCAGTCCCTCCCGCAAGGACTACATCTGCATAACCCAGTTGAATGTCTGCCATTCCAGCTCGAACTGCCTCCATGGCGGAAGTACACACACGATTAATAGTCATTGCAGGTACTTCAATAGGAATGTCAGCTAATAGAGATGCAACACGAGCAACATTCATCTCTTCTTGCGGTTCCATACAGCATCCAGATTTTATGTCCGAGATTATAGAAGGGTCGATTCCTGTTGTATTAATACAATCTCTAATACAAAAGCTTAGCAATTTACTAGCATTGTAAGGTAATAGAGATCCTCCGAAAGTTCCAATTGCTGTACGTTTGGCGTAACATATTACAATATCTTTATCATTCATTTTTTCCAAGTGTTAAATGAGTTTATTTAGTTATCTTATATAAAAAGTAATTTTCAAAAAAGCTTTCTATAATAAATCATCTCGATATGTAGATTAAATAACAAGAGGTAGATTGAAGAGTTAATAATTATAGGTATTATTTGAACCTTTAATTGCGTTAAAAAGTATAAAAATGCTTATTTTTAAGGAAAATGTGACATCATTCCTATATATATTTAAATATAAGGTATATTATTATAGAATCAAGTTGAGAATAGATAATATTGTGAAGAACAAATAATTATAACTTTCATAAAAATAATCTATTAGGATAGGATTCGAACAAGATGGAAAATTCGGATAAGATCGTTGACGAAATCAATATAAAACTATTAATTCTAGGAGAAGGTGGTGTAGGAAAAACTTCGATTGTAAATTCTTTTTTAGGAAAGCCTGTCCCCGAAAGATATATTCCAACAATAGGTAGTACCATCTTAAGAAAAGAATACAAGATAAAAAATCAAGATATATTCGTTCGATTAAATATATGGGATGTGGGCGGTCAGAGATCGTTTAATCCGATAAATCCCTCTTTTTATAATAATGTAGATGCAGCATTTTTATTATTTGATCTGACAAAACCCAAAGACACGCTCACTGAAATTCGAAAAATATATTTAGAGAACTTAGAAAAATACGCAAAAGATTGCTTATCCATTGTCATTGGTAATAAAATAGATTTAATTCCAAATCGCGAGAATGTTAAAAAAATCATTAAAGATCATTTTACCGTTAACGTGCCTTTGTTGCTCACTTCCGCTAAAGAAAATGAAAATGTTTTTGAAGCATTTGAAGTATTAATTTATTCGTTTCTCCAAGAATGGGAAGATAAATTTGGATCGATGGGATTTGAAGCTATTTCGCAGGAATTCTTAAAAACTATAGACAAAAGCGAAGAGCTATTAAATGGTAAATTTATTAACATTCAATCTATTGACAAGGTTTCCTTGAAGGCATCTCCTTCTTCTCATCTCTCTAAAAAAAAAGTAACGAAAACTGTTAATGAAAATGAAATTGGTTTAGATAAATATTATCGGGTTCAAAAAGAATTAAAACAAAGGGAAGCAATTAAAGAAGAAATAATCAATTCATTTTACGCAAATTTATCTTTAGTGGAAAATTTACTTACCGATTTAAAAAACACTCCAATTAACTCGTTAATAGAGAGCATAGATAATGCCAAGACTCAGTTAGACGCCATAAAGGATGATTTTGTATTAAACTTGGATTCCTTGATGAGTACAAAGGCATCCGATGGATTTTCTGAAAAAGACGAAAAAAAGCTCGTATCAGATGGCTCAATTAACCCTGAAAAGGAAGAAAATATTTTAGGTGATTAATATACCAAAAAAAGAAGAAATAGTATCTCCTAAAGATTTTAATAAATTATCGAGTAAAGTTGAAGCTCTTTCAAGCGATATTGACAACAAATTTGATGAACTAAAAAAATCTATGACCCAACAATTCAAAACCACGACTAAAAGAATTGATACGATTGAAAAAGAACTTAAAGGTCTTAAAGCTCGGATAGCCGAAAATCAAGGTCAAATTAAGGAACAAATAAAGATTCAAGAAGAAATCATCATGGATATGATTAATAAATTTGACGAGAAACTGGATAAGGAAATTACTAAGTTTACCACAGAAATAGAGGAATTAAAGGGAGAACAAGATGTCTTGAAGATTTCTTATACCATTAATGAAAAGAAATTATTAGACAAAGTTAAAGCTCTCATTTATAGTGAAATAAGAAATTCAGTCAAATTTCAAGAAAAGGAAATTCTCATGAATATGTGGATTGACGAGTTAAAAGATATTGTAAGTCAATTCGAAGAGCTTAAAAAATTACACCCACAAGAATTTAACCTTAGACTCAGACAAATTTCTGATATTTTGGATGTATATAAACAAAAACTTGCTCAATAATCGCTCCCATCTTTATTTTCTTCAACTTTATTACTAAACTCTTAATTTAAGATTACTAGTTAATTTAATTCATAATGAATTATCTTAAAAGAGCTAATCATTTAACCCAAATGTAAAAACATACCATTTTAAATACCAAATTTCTTCAGAAAGTATTAAAAAAGTTCTAAATAATACTAATTAATTTAGAATATATTATTTTGCGAATGTTGATGAAAAGTGAATAATCTATTAGAAGGAATTGAAGAAATACTATTAATGGGACCTGGTCCCTCTTGTGTCCCGCCAGAGGTATATACTGCTTTGAGTTGCAAGACTTTAGGACATCTTGATCCTTATTTCATTAAAATTATGGATGAGATACAAGTCCAATTACAAAAAGTGTTGAATACTACAAATGAATTAACATTACCTATTTCTGGGACGGGATCGGCGGGAATGGAAACATGTTTAGTAAATCTTATCGAATCTAAGGATCCCGTACTAGTACTTACAAATGGCGTATTTGGCGTTCGAATGCAAGATGTAGCTAGTAGGCTAGGGGCTGACGTGGATAATATTGATTTTGAATGGGGTACTCCGGTAATACCAGCAACCGTTAAAGAAAAATTAACCAAAAAGGAATATAAGATTGTAGCTATAGTTCACGCAGAGACCTCTACTGGCGTTATGAATCCTGTCGATGAGATAGGTAAATTATTAAACGGAACTGATACTCTTTTCCTCGTCGATACAGTTACGAGTTTAGGCGGAATAGAGGTAAATATGGATTCCTGGGGTGTAGACGCACTTTATAGTGGTACGCAAAAGTGCTTATCGTGCCCTCCTGGTCTAGCACCCGTGTCTTTTTCAAAACACGCATTTTCAATAATATCCAATCGGAAAACTAAGGTGCCCAATTGGTATCTTGATATGAATTTAATTGGACGGTATTGGAGTGGTGAAAGAAAGAGAGTTTACCACCACACTGCCCCGATAAATATGCTTTATGCTCTTTATCAAGCACTTAACTTAGTCATTGAAGAAGGATTGGATAAGGTTTATAAACGACATATGGAAAATCACCTTAAACTTAAAGAGGGTTTGGAAGATCTTGGACTGAATATGTATGTAGAAGAACAATACCGGCTCCCAATGTTAAATGCTGTTTCGATACCTGATTTTGCAGACGATCTTAAAGTTCGACAGATATTGCGTAATAAACATAAAATTGAAATAGGTGCTGGCTTAGGGCCTCTCGCAGGAAAAATTTGGCGCATTGGTTTGATGGGTCACACAGCGAGATCTGAAAATGTTGATAAATTCTTGGAAGCTCTTGATGGAACCTTAAAAGAAGTTAAATAAAAAGAGAGTCTTTAAAAATTTTAAAAAAATGAATTAGAATAATACAAATATTATTCAATTCTAACTCCTTGTTTTTTAAGTGCGTCTTGGACTTTGGTTATATCAACCTTTTTGCACGTAACTCCATCCTTTATCGATTGGGCAGCTGCAACTCCCGCGCCTTGACCTGTGACTGTACAACAGACCATCTGCCTCGTAGCGGCGTGTGAAACTTTATCCCCCGCAACGCATCGACCAGCCACTAAGAGATTTTCTACTTTCTTGGGCAAAATTATTCCATAAGGCACATGGAAATATCTACCAGTCAGTGGTAAAATCGCCACACCGTATCCATCAATAAATTCGGGACAAATACCAATCGAATCCTTGAAACGAGCTTGGTTTCTCACATCGTCCTCGGTAAGATTGTAGGATCCAACGATTTTCCTGGATTCTCTGGTGCCCAAAGATGTCCCTATCGTGCGAAGTCTCGCCTTTTTAAATCCAGGTGTGTACTTTTTCAAGGCATCGACCGCCATCATAACCCGCCTCCTTCCTTCTATTTCGGCCTTAGTAAGATCCCACACATCAGTACAATCTATATTCCACATATGGACTGCATTGAAAGATGTAATTTCTCCTGCGTCAGTGTAGTTTCCCCAGTAGCTTTCAATTCTAGCATCTTTTGGAATCTCGCCTGCCTCTTTTGCTTTGTTAAAAGGTTCAACTAAATAAGTACTGAAAGAGTTATCGTCGACAGCTTCCCCCCAATCTCCAATTTTTCCTGGATTCAAATAGATATACATTAGAAATTTACCAATCTTTATGCCGCTACATCCAAAATTTACCGTAACTTCCATTAATTCGTCTTTCGGGTTTTTTTGACATGGTACTCCAGCCCTATAAGCTATATCTGCATCTCCAGTCGCATCAATTATTCGTTTAGCCAGGATTGCTTGTCTTCCCGATTTGTTTTCGATGATAACTCCTTTTATGGTATTACCATCCATAACTACATCAACAGCGGTGCTGTGAAGTAAAGGAGTCACGCCCGCTTCTTGGATCATTTCGTCTACAACATACTTGAATTTTTCTGTATCCAAAATCTCATATGTTGGTTTTCCATTTACTAGTAGACCTTCGTCTTCTAACGTCTTAATCATATCTTTGTTCTTAATATCACTGAGCACATTAAAAGTGGAATCCATTTTCTTTGCTCTTTTTTCAAATTCCAGCTCGATTCCTCCGGCGTCTATGGTATTTGCGTAACGATACCAAGCAATGGTACCTATCATGGATTGCGTAATTACTCCACCACAAAAACCGTAGCGTTCGACAAGCATAGTATCAGTACCTTCTCTTGCAGCTGCTATCGCAGCGGAAAGCCCAGCGGGTCCTCCTCCTAAAACGAGAATGTCTGGTTCCGCTATAACAGGGATCTTTCTTGCAGGTTCTTCAATTTTTTTCAGTTTTATTACCTCAATATTTAATTTGATTTTTCTTTTTTATACAAGAATTATTCTTTTTAACTATTTAATTCGATTTAACTCGCTCCTTTTTCGACATATGTAGTTCCGCCATGTTTTGTTTAATTTCTTGTACATATTCTTTAGTAAATGGATAAAAATACAAGCAAATCAACGAGAGTGCGATAGCTATACCTGGAAAAACAACCATTAACAATTTAATTCCCAGAATAATATCCGCTCCTGGATTGGGAGTATATTCTTCCCATCCACTTGATGTAAATACAAACGAAATAGTTATAATTGAAGCAACCATCGCTAATCTCATAAAGAAAACAGAAGAGCCAATGTAAGTACCTTCGCGCCTTACTCCAGTTTTTAATTCGTCTTCGTCAATAATATCGGCAATCAAAAGCCACACAAAATACATCATCCCTCCCCAACCGAACCCTGCAAAGAGTATTATCAAAAGCACAGAGATGTAGGAAGTTACGAATAAAAGTGGAATCGTACAAATTATGTAGGCAATCATAGCAAAAGCAAAAGCTTTCCTACCACCTATTCTAATATCAAGCTTCATCCATATAGCTATTGTAGCTAATCCAATTAACAACATCAATCCAAGGAGAATTGAGGTCTCGAAGGGACTCACATGCAAAACATGCTTACAATAGAGAGGAAAAATTGTTCCCACTAATAAAACGAGATACTCGTATAAAAAAAACACAATTACATAAAGTATAAATCCACGATTATTGAATGTGTATTTCATTCCTTGTATAAAACTGAAATCGTGTTGGTGATCCAATTGGAATTCTTTACGCTCTTTTACACCCCATTTTATGGCAATAAAAAGTGTTAACCCGACTATTATACTGGTAACTATTCCGTTTATCAAATATCCCGTAGGTTTTGTTAGATCTTCAATGAAAATACCTGGAATTAAAAACGAGAGAAGTATTCCAATCATTCCTAACACTTGCTTCATCGTGTTCACTTCCGCACGATCTTCAATTGAAATGTATAATTCGGGAAAAACTGTTTCAAACAAATAAACGCACGTATAGAAGGTGTCGAAGCAAATTAAAAGGACTAGGAGGTAAATAAATGTAATAAAGTGGCTACCGGTGGGAGGTATCCATAATATTATTTCAATTATACATATAGGGATAGTTCCAATGATAATATAGGGTAATCTACGCCCCCAGCGAGTATGGGTGCGATCCGAGAGGTATCCAATTAAAGGATCGTTGATAGAATTCCATATCGTCCATAAGATAAAGGCAAGCATGATATAGATTGTTGGCAACCCGACTGCAACAAAATAAAAAGAAAAGACCCAAATATTAAATGCTCCCATGATAAAATATGTTGAAAGGCTCGATAAACTAAAACTCCATTTTTGTACTTTACTAAATTCCATTTCTTCAGCGTTCATTATTTTATGCTCATTTAAAGTGTTGCTAAGTTCAAGCTTATTTTCTTAAAATCTTGAATTTATTTATATTCTTAATTAACATAATGAGTATAAGTTCTATTTAAGATTTCACTTATTACTGAACATACATTTTTGTAATAATCTATTTGAAGTATTTTAAAATAAGAAAGCTTTAAATTGAGTTATAATATTAACTTTTGTCCGTTATTTAATAATTTAGTGTTAGAAAATGTAGTTTTGAACCACTCGGGATTGTCCGTATGAACGGGAATGATTACATCAGGTTCAATTTTATCAATGACTTCTATTAAATCATTTTTAGAAGCGTGTCCCGAAGCGTGAAGACCTTTTGTGAATGCCGGTTTTAATTGATTATGGCTCTGTATTAGATTAAACCCGTGGATGTCGAATCCGAAATAATCAAGCCAGTTATATAATCTAATAAAATCGAATTCAGATTCCTCCTCGAATGCTTCGCTGGAGGAATATACATACGTCCCATATTGAGGTTTAATATCAAGAAGATGTTTGATATCGTATAATGAAAAGCATAGAATGAACTCCTTACTAGCTTTAGCAATTTCAGTAGGTTTAATAAACTCTAACTCGTCTCGTAAAAAGGCGTATTCCCATTGTTTCTCGTAAGTCCTTTTTTCGTCAAAAACAAGGATATTATCTGTCCTTTTAATGCTATCTATCTTTTCAAGCGTTTTTAGTAGATAGACTTGTTTCGATGGAACTACAAGGGTTCTATCTACTTCTTGGGCAATTTTATTAAAAATTTCCATTCTTTCTAAATTACGAGATGCGAAATCTGCGACAACTAATCCCTTGGAGTGTCTTATAATTTTTAAACAATTTTTAAACACATCATTTTCAGATTCCTTTAGATCGTCCCTTTTTGCTCTTGTACCTTCTATAATTAAAATTGAGGCATCTTTAGCATTATTAATAAACTTTTTAGTCTTATTTGCTTGTTTTCCATGAAGTCTAAAGTCTCCCGTATATGCAATTGTCCGTTCACCACTTATGATATACCCCGTTGCTCCATAGATAGAATGATCTACGGGATAAGCTTTAATTTCAAAATGAGTAGGATTCTTGCTTAAGTCACAAATCTTATCACATTTAATCGAATGGTAGATTCCGTCCTGATTGGGAGCAGAACCAAAGTCAGTTAGTAAAAAACCTTTTATAGAATCCGATAACTCTTCTGTGCAAATAAGATTTCTACTTTTGAAATTATAATTCCCTCGTTTAGCTTTTATTGTGTAATTTGTTTCGTCTATTTCTCTTTCTTTAAATAGAGAAACTTCGATGTTTGAAGAAAATTTAGAGCAATCCATTATACCTTTGACAAGAGCCAATGTTGTTTTAGACGCTACGAGTGGAATGTCCTTCCTTAAAAAACCAATGTTGCCGTAATGGTCCATATGAGCGTGGCTGAGAAGTATTGCTTCAATGTTTAGTTTTGGATAACCCATCATGTTGAGGTCGGGCGGAACGATATCCTTTCGATAGATGTTTAGTTTTGGAATTAAATCTAAATGAAATAAATCGTATATTCCACGATTTGATCGATATTTTAAAAATTCCTGAAAAAATTTGTCGTATGCGTGAAAGTTCATTCCAAAATCAAGAAAAATTCCTCTTTCTTTTTCTTCTAAATATATTTTATTTCCACCGATAGTATTTGCACCATCGTAAATGGTAATTGAGGTCATGCTTAAAGCGAATTATTCTCCTCTTGATTTTTTTGTTAGTTAAAACATAAATTTGTAGTTTTAAAGTTTAATTCTTAGCTTGCAAATAAGATCTAAAGTCGAGAATTTTCGATATAATTTTATAGTCTAAATTCCATTATAACGTTAAATATAGAAAACAAAAGAGAAAAAAAAATGTCATTACTAAGTACAAGGGAATTTGTGCTTCAAGAGAAAATCGGTAGTCTGAAAGACAAGGTTTGGATATTAGACACGAATAAAAACAAGTTGGGGTATTTCAAGGGAAAGCTTATCAAGATTGGGAATACTTTCAGATTATATGATATGAACGACACCCCGCTTTATACCATCAGCGAAAAGCTCATCTCAATGCGTTCGGCCTATACTTTTTATAAGGGAGGAGAGAAGGACGACGACAAAATGCTTGGAAAATTGAAACAGAAACTCATTAGCATTAAGCCAAAATATTGGTTTGAGGATCCCTCAGGCGAGGAAAAGATTTACGAGATGAAGGGAAACATCTTCAAGTTGAAGTACGAAATTAGAAAGAAGGGAAACACGATTGCGGAAATTAGCAAGAAATTCTTTAAAAGCTTACTCAAAGATAGCTATGGCGTCAAAATATCTAAAGACGCATCGGACGAGGACGCTATGATCGTCTTAGGCATCGTGATAATGCTCCACCACGAGAAGGAAGAAAACAATTAAATAAATATGATTAAAATCTCTGAAATACATTTTTAGAATGAGCTATATATTCTTATTTTTATTATATTTACTTTCTTATTTTATTACTCTTCATCGAAATTAATCTTAGATAATACGACGATATTACTTTCATACATTAAGCTATTTTTATATGTGTGTAATATTGAGATATAGCTAATTGCACTTCAAACGGTTTTAAAATTTTGTTTAGTCAAAATATTCTTGAGCAGAGTCCAGTATCCGATCAATTCTCAGAGATGATTTGCGAATTTCGTTCGGAGAACAAATTAAATCTAAACAATCAGCCCAGAGAGCAGTACGTTTTTTCTATTTTGGATCTTATTTTAAAAGATCGTTTGTCCTCTCACCTTATAAAGGAAATGTCAATCATATTAACAAAATTTCTTGAATGTGAGAACAAGCATTTCTATCGAGATAAGGTCATCAATGAGTTAAAACTCTTCCTGAGGAATATTTTTCATAATGACATTAATAAATATCTCTCAGTCGTGAAGAAAATTCAATTTCTGGGTAAAAACCTCGATTTTGACAATTTCCAATTGAAAAACGACTTTTTTCGAATTGAAAGGTTTTTTCTAACCTTAATTTTGAGAAAATATACCGATAATCTGATAAAGAGGCGCTAAATGGACTTTATCCAAAAGAAAATCGATAATCATAGTATCGAGCTTGAGAAATAAACAAAGTAGAAAATATAATAAGAATACATTAGTTAATGTGTTATTATTTAATTTCTCTGATTCTTAGGAAAAAGCCCCCGGTTACAAACACAATTAAAGCGAAGAAAAACGAATACCATATCGCAGAGGTAAAAGTCACTTCTTGGGGCGTTCTAAAATTGACATGATCTGAGAGTATTTCGTTTGCTATCTCGTGAAGATTCGGTTTCGGGATATATGGGTTTTTATCTAAAAAGAACAATCCTACAAAAATCAGATCGAAAAGAGCCAATAATAAACCTAAAATAAGCCCTCGATTTCCAATCATACCAACTAATAAAAATAAGCCCGAATAAATTAGTGTAGCGGGAATCAATAGTATCATTATCCATCCAAATATTTCTATATTACTCAAGAGACCTGTAAACGGTCCGTTTTTAGCGTAAGCGAAGAAGAATAGGAAGTGGACAAAATATATCACCACATTCACTAAATAAACGGAAATATTGACGACAATCCAGCGTGATACCCAATATACCTCGCGCTTTATTGGTCGGACGAGATACATGTCCAGAGTATGGTCAGAAATCTCGTCTGCGCTTATTGGGAGGCTTATTAATAAACATCCAAAAACAAAAATATGGGGAAATAAGATATCAAAAAAGATGTCGATAAATTCTTCGTCTGGATGTTTGAAATTAATGTTTATCCCATCCTCAAAATAGAAGATAAGCAAATCTAAAAACGCTAGTGCTAAATATATTAACCATTTTTTACTATATAATATTACTCTGAATCCAATTTTAATGCTCGTGGTTAATTTGAGCGTTTGATTCACGCAAATATCTTTCAAATCACGATTATTGATGACGTTTAATATGTAATCAATTGAATTGATCTTTTCTTGTTTTTCCATAATTTTATTACCTCATGTTTATCCAATTGTTAACGATTTATATAAACTCTGAAGACCCTCGTCTGTTGCTTTAATTTCCTTTATAAAAAGTTCGTTCTCAACTACTAGTTTCGTCATTAAATCGTAAAACTCTCTCGGATTGTTAGTAAGAATAATGAGTTGATTTTCGTTAGAACGCACATCCTTCTGAAACTTAATCTGGGAAACCACATTTTCGTTAGCATTTTCGATAAGGAGGGAGGATAGTTTTTTGGTATTCTTTGTAGTAATTTGTATTGAATGAGGTTGATCCTCTATCATCTCCCGAATTCGAATTGGAGAGCCTTGAGCGATGGTTCTTCCTTTATATAATAATATAAACTTTTCGGCAATTTTATCCATCTCAAATAGGATGTGGGAAGAAATAAAAAAAGTAGTATTGAAGTTTTCAGCGTATTTTTGAAATAACTCGAACATAGTTCTTCTCACCACAGGGTCTAATCCGTTGAAAGGTTCGTCGGCAATTACAAGCGCCGGTTTATGTATCAAGGCTTGACCAATCTTTATCCTCTGTTTCATGCCCTTACTGAATTGCACTATTCGTTTGTTAGCTACTTCAGAAAGTCCAATTTCTTCTAAAACTGCCTCTGCCCTATCCAAAGCTTCTATTTTCGATAAATGAAATTGTCCCATTAAACTCAAATATTCTCGGGCTTTGATCCATTTTGGAAAAATATCCTTTTCTGGAACATATCCAATTAGTTCTTTAACCTTTGAATTATAATATGGGTTTTTCCCGAAAAGTTCAACTCTCCCTTTTTGAGGCTTTATTAATCCTAATATCATCTTTATTGCTGTCGTTTTACCCGCACCATTAGGACCAATAAATCCTGTTATTCTCCCTTTTTCTACTGAAAAGCTTGCGTCGCTAACTGCAACAACTTCGCCATAGGCTTTAGTGACATTATCTAATTTAGCTATAATATTGAAATTTTTCAACAAATCACCCGTTATAGCTCCTCTGTTGTCATTCTTTTGATTCTAATGGCTAAATAGGTTGAAAAAATTAATATCAATATGATTGCTTGAAGGTAAATATGCCAATATTCTAAACCACTTCCATTATTTAAGTCTAGTTCCTTAATTTCATCGAAAGACACGAATATTCCTAAATTTAAATCTCCTAGGCATACATACGCTAATAAAGTTAAAAAATTTGAAGGTGAAATTAATAAGAGAAACTCGTTATCAATATCGTTCAAGGCAATAATAGCTCCAATAATAGATCCAAATAAAAATGTCATAAAAAAGATTAAACTGGCGTAAGATCTTTTTTCTACGGAAATTGATAAAGAGAGAATGAATAATCCTAAAATCAAGGAAGTTAACAAACAGTAGAACACTATGCCCCCATAAAAATTCAAATATTTAAGGTGATCCTCCTCTGCGGCTTGTACGAATAAGATGCTCATAGCAAGAAGAGGACCCATTAAAAAGAGATTGATATATAAGATTATACCCATTATCTTTCCCGCAATGTATTCTTTCTTTTGTAATCGGGACAAATAAATTTCGATTACTTTTCCAAATTTATCGTCGGCAAAGTAGGCAGATCCCGCAATTCCAAATGCGGCAATGAGCAATATACCTAAATTCATTGAAAAATTAAGCGATTCTTCTTCAGTACTGGGAAGAATAAAGTTATCCCCCCAACTAAGGTAGCTTGCTATAAATCCGTTTAACATCGCTCGCATTAATTCTTTGTCAACAATTGAAGCAGCAACGGAAGCAATACCAACAATACCTGCAAAGTTTAATACTAAAATGATAATAATTAAGATTTTTCCAAATCTACTTCTCTTCCACGTAGATACGAGCTCAAAGCGTATTAAGTGAAGAACTCGCATCCATCTTGGTTCCAAACTACCTTCAAATTTACGATAACTAAATTTTTGAAGGTAATCGGTAGAATTATTATTCTCACGTTTATCCATTTATTACCACCTCATCTTTATAATTTTTTATCGTAGCAAGAAACACATCTTCTAATGATTGATGATACGCAGTTAGCATTCTTATATTCATTCCCGCATCTCGAGCTATCTGGAATAATCTTAAATAGGCATTTTCGTTTTTACGATCGATAATTACATTGATTGTTTCTGCGATTTTTGTTATTTCAAAATCGTTTTTCTCTAATATTTTTGCGAATTCGCGATAGTCCCCGCTTACCCGCAACTGTAAGTTTATCGTTTCGCCTTTTTGCTTAAGAATTTTGCTTAATTCTCCTTGAATTATTGTTTTACCATGATTTAAAACCACGACATTATCAGCAGTTCTTTCGACATCCGGAAGTAGATGAGTTGAGATGATAATATTCTTGCCATGCTTTTTTCCTAAATCAACAATTAAATCTAACATTTGATCGTGAGATTTTGGGTCGCATCCAGCTGTTGGTTCGTCTAATATTAATAAAAGTGGGTCATGGACCAATGCTGTGGCAAGTTTAACTTTTTGCATCATTCCTTGGGAAAATGTATTCATATCTCTATATCGAGCTTCTTCTAGTCCAACGTAATGGAGCGTATCAAAAGCTCTCTGTTTTGCTGAGCTATGAGAAAGGCCTGCCATGGTGGCCATATGAGTTACGTAGCGCATTGCTGTAGTATTGAGCATTTTTGTATCGACTTCGGGCTGATAGCCAATTTTATCTTTTACTGCTAAAATATCTTCAGGAAGCGTATAATCTAAGAACTGAATACATCCTCCTTGAAACGGATGAATTCCTAGTAAGGCTCTTATGAATGTGGTTTTACCTGCTCCGTTTGGTCCCAATAATCCGGTTACTCCTTTCGGAATAACACACGAGAAATTATCTAAAGCGATAAAAGTTCCGTAAGTTTTTACGACATTGCGAGCAGTGATAATATTGTCTTTAACTTGCATTTTTTATTCAGATTTTTTCTGCTCCTTATGGTTTCTTAAATTATTTAAAAGAATTAAAAAGATCAATAGTCCAATTTTTACTAACACAATTATTGTTGATCTCATGAAACCGTGGTATTTATTTTTAATATATTAGGAGCAATTTTATATGGTATCTTTTCTGAATTAAACCAATTAGTAAGCTTGAATTATTTCAAAAAATTTGATTAAATTTGAGCAATTCATATAAATAATTATTTTGAATATATAATGAAGAAATTCAGCATTTTAGAGGAATACGCATCTAGAATCAAGAATTTACTGATTAATAATCCGAGTTTTTATGTAAAAATTTTTATTTATGGATATTTAGCATTTATTATTACTACTTTAGTTCCAATTTATCCTTATTTTGTAATTAACGGTGGAGTATGGTACGACTGGAGTAATTCAACTACAACCAACGACGATATAGAACACTATATCTACATGGCATATGGGAGATACCACAAAGCAATAGCGCCCTTCAAATATCGCGTTTTAATTCCGTTTTTATGGGGATTACTTCTACCGCTTGTTGGATTGAATACATCAATTTTATTTTGGAATTTCATTTTCTTATTAGGTTCAAGTTTACTAATGGACAGGTACCTAAGTTCTTTAAATTTCTCACGCTTTTACAAGTTAATAGGCGTTTTACTTATGAACGTGTCTTTTCCTATACTCCAGGTAGCCTATACGCCGAATCTTGACATTGCGTTCCTTTTTTTTGTTTTGCTATTTATGATCGGTAGCGTTGAGCAAAAGCCATTGTTAGTAGGTATATCCGCGATATTGGGAGTGTTAACAAAAGAAACAATCCTCTTAGTCTTTCCAATTTACCTAATCTATAATTATAAAGATTGTAAAGACTTTTTCATAAGAATTTTTAAAAGTAAGCTTATATCCGATAAAAAAATCCTGATTTCTTTGTTTTTAATGTTTCTTGCGTTTATTGAATTTTTATGGATTAGACAATTTTCATTCAACGTAAATTACGGTTATCGAATTGAATATCTTGAATTTCCAGATAAATATTATACTAGATGGTTAAGTTTAGACGGATCCATATTTCTCTTGAGAATGATATTTTTTACTTTTACCATTTTATGGATTGCGCCACTAGGCTACTTAATTCATAAATGGAAAAGAGATAAATGGTTACCACTGCTGATTTATAGCATTTTTGGTTTGTTTATAATAACCTTAATATCGGGTCGCATTCCTCGAGTTGGGTTTTTTTTTATCGTCGTTATCTTACCTTTGTTTTTACAATTTTTAAGGGATTTTGAAAAAGGTAATTCCAATAAAAGTCTGGGAATAAATCTTCAAGGGAGAGACAAAAACCCTAAATTTTAAAAAAATTACAGTCTTTTGAAAATATTTACCAGTCTCTTTAATTTTCCAATATTCCTCCTAACTTAAACTAATAACATTCTTTTTATTTTCTTTAATTGAATAAGTGCTCGCACAAATAAAAAAAATTTTAAGGAATTAATTTTTCTATTACTTAGTAACAAATCGAGAAAATCCTTGGATACAATGATTAACGATTTATTATATTGATAATCAAACAAAACACAAATAGGTGATACGTTAGAATGAAACATAAAACACCGCAAACGATTGAGATCGATGATAGCGGCACTGGCGACCTCGTAGGAGATGCGTTTATTGGTTTTCACGTCAAAGAAACGGGAAAAATCATATTTCGCTCTGTTCCTGTCGGACTCTATAACGATAAAAACAAGTCCGAAGACAATAAAGGTCCAGAAAAGTATATTCTTAAGATGGTTAAAGACGGACTGAAAGCGTTAAAATTTAATAAAACTCAAGATAAGATCGAAATATGTCGAGGCAATTGCTTTGATTTAGTTCGAGAATGGTTCGACGTTGAAGGAATTAAACACGAACCCGCTCTTGTTGAGGGTAAGCTTCAAGACGCTGTAGAAGGCCGTTTAGTGAACCATCTAAGAAAGCTCGGTGTTAAAAACCGAAAACTTTCGAAAGATAGTGGCGCTACGAGATATTTCGTCCTTTTTAACTGGGTATGTAATAATCTACCCAAGCGAGAGAAATTCGTTAAAACTGGATTTCCGAGCTGGAATAAAAAGTGGCGCCATATCGCAGTTGAAAGATATCACAAAAATAATGGGAATTAATCTATTTCTATATAGTTAAATCTCAATCTCAACCTTTTAATTTAAAACGAACTCACGCGTATTCCATTACGAATTGAGCTGTGAGTTCTCAATTAAAAATATTTTTTAAACAAACGCTCAATAAACCAATCTTTTAATACTTATTTTATCACTAGTCTAATTATTTAAATTAATTCGTAAATTTTAAATAAAAGTGGAGAAATTATGGGTGGTTACGGCAGTAGTTATGATTACAGCACTGATGACGATGTTGTGAAAAAAAGTGCTAAATCCTATAATATTGATTATAAGCGAGATTATAAAGCTCATAAAATAGAAGAGAGAAAAAAATTACCCCCTCCGCTTGATAAAGTTCTTCTAACAAAAGCTCATTTTCCGATTGTAATTGCGGTAGATGTTACAGGAAGTATGCGGACTCTTCCTCAGTTGATTTTTGAAAAATTATGTATTCTTTACAACGAAGCTTTATATTTTCTTCCCGATGAGTTAAAAGCCAGTTTTGAGATTTCTTTCTCGGCGATAGGGGATGCCTATTGCGATCAATATCCTTTACAAATTACCGATTTCGGAAAGGGATTCGAATTAGATAAAAACATAAAAAGTTTATATCCTGAGGGTGGTGGTGGAGGACAAGCGAGAGAAACCTACGAGTTGACCGCATACTATTACGCAAGAAGATGCGAAATGCTTAATACGCTGGATCTCCCTCGCCCGATGTTTATCTTTATCGGAGACGAAGGATTTTATAGCAAAGTAAATTTAAGCCATATTAAACAATTAGTAGGGGATCCACCTTCAACAGATTTGATAAGTCTCGAAATCTTCGAAGAATTAAAAAGAAAATTTGACGTGTATATTTTGCGAGTAGAATATTCCAAGCTGGACGACGAACTAG
>WJKD01000150.1 GCA_014729315.1 Promethearchaeota archaeon
AAATAAAGCGATGCGGGTTAACGAGTATCCCCCCGTTTCGAGACCTCCCGAACCTCGAAGCGTTAGATTTCTCCGACAACCGCCTCGCGTCGCTCGAGAGTTTACGGAACATCCGAAATTGCGACAACCTTAGGGAAATCTCGCTCCAATACAACAAGATTACCGACATTTGCGGTCTCGAACCGCTAGCGCACATACCGAGCGTGCAAATTCTTCATTTAGATAATAATCGCATCAGAAACTTCGAGGTCACCGCCCGCCTCCCATACTTGCACACAATTTACCTTGCCCACAACCAAATCAAAACCGTTTCTGGGCTCGAAAACCTCCCCTCGTCCCGAGGATTTAATTTCGAATACAACCAAATCTCGTTCCTTTCGGACATTAAAACCACGGAAGAAGTTCCGCACGTGAGAGGGCTTTATTTCGAGCACAACCTACTCCAATTTCTGGAGTTTTCGGCTCTGCTACACTTCCCGAACCTTGAGGAGCTCGAATTTTATAAAAACCCAATTGGTTGGTTTACAGGATTAGAGGTCCTCACGCATCGAACTATTGTTAAAGGAATAGATTCGCTATTTATTTTTAAAGGCGACACGTACAATCAACTTCGAAAATACGCTCAATCGCTCGGGTGGGAGTTTTGGGGCACCTATGGAGACGATCCCGGAACTCTTGCTTACGGCGGTCCGCTCCTAGTCCACAAAATAAGCGACTTTCTCGAGGTGCGCCTCTACGCCCCGAAACGGGTGGAGCTATACGTGGACGGACAGCCATTCCTTCATTGTAAGTTATTGCTCTTTAACATAGATACATCTGATGCGGAGCAATCGCACTCCTTTGAGCAAATCGAATCTATAGACGACGCAGAACAAGTGATCCTTAAGCGCGAAGACAGCGTCTCGCTAGAAAGACGATCTCACAAAATTGAGTCGTCTCTTGACGCCGAAGAGATATTTTGGGCGCACGCGTCCAACCTTCAGGCGTGGACGGAACACGATTACGACACGAGGCTCCTCCACCGCAATATCGCCTTCCCCGTCCTCAAACAACTCGCCGAAGCGGGCGATAAAAAAGCGAAGCGTGCGTTTAAAGAAGAGATCGCGAGACGGTTTAAAGGAGGAAACTCAGCGGTGCGGGAGTATCTCAGAGTACAGGGTTATCTGAAACACCTTTCTGAAGACGAAATTAACGCCATCGGGCCCATAGATTGACTTTACTTTGATAGGCAGACTTTCGAAAGCTCAAGTTTAATATATAAATGGGATCGCGATGTATGGTTCCAAGACGAGGATAAGAAAGAAGTTTTTAGGAGTGATTTAAACGATCTTAAAAGTTTTAATATGGTTATTGTCGACGAGTCCTTGAAGGAAATTACGGATAAAACTCCAAAAATAGGAGACAAGTTTCCATAAATCTGAGGTTTAGGAACCGTCTGATTGTTTTAATATCAAAATTTCTTGCTGTAAGAGATTGGAATAAAATTTGAATTCGTTTCTGCCGCTATTTACTACGCTTTTATAACTTGGAAAATAGCTAGTTGAGATTAACCGAAACGCATCAAGATTCTTCAGGAATCTAGTCTTTCTTCTCTTTAAATAACTATCATTAATTTCTGGTTATAATCTAAATTGCTTAACGTATTAAACGCTTTATGCGACGAAGGGAGCCTATTTTTTCTATTGGAACGCAATAATTGGTCTATAAAAATAACTTATATTCATCCTCTTTGTTTTACATAATAAAAATTTGTTTTCATAACGAATTTAATTTTCTTAATAAAACTTGAAGGTGTCTAATAATGGTTAATTTAACAATAAAGGATCTTTTTCATTATCCAACTAGGTTGATCTTAGTTATTTTAGGATTAAGCATGAGCTTATTAATGGTGCATGTCAGTTTCGGAATGGTTAACGGTACCTTAGAACAAGCAACCTTGGTTGTAGATAATAGCGGATACGATTGTTATATAATTCAAAAGAATGTTCCAAACATAATGATAAGCGGTAGTGTGTCAGATGATATCTTTGAGGAAGTTAAAGATGCAAAAAGCGTCAAGAAAGCAGATCAGGTCTTTGATGGTTATGTCAACTTAAATTATAAAGACGACGATACGGGTTCTTTCATCTTGGGCTATGATCCCAAAAGCGATTTGTTAGAACTAATGATTTAATAGTTCGATCCTTTCTTCTCGTTAAGTAGATCCTTTCTCCTCGTTAAATAGGTAATCATAAGTTTCTGATTATAATTATAATTACTTAACATTGCAATCGCTTTAAATAAAGAAGAGAACCTAAATTGAAAAAAAGGGGGATCGCACAAAATAATATCAAAATTTCTTGCGATCCAATGTGGATTATTTATATC
>WJKD01000151.1 GCA_014729315.1 Promethearchaeota archaeon
ATACTAAAATTATTTTATTTCTATTAATTTTGATATTCCTAATATTAGTAATTTCATACCTGAAAAGTTTTCCAAATCTCTCTGAACCAATAACGAAATTACTTGTTGGAATTATTCACACTTTAATAATTGTGATATTGCTTGGGATAATATTAGGAGTTACATCTAATTATGCTTATGACAAAATTAAAGAGACTACAAAAGATAGTAATAGAAGATCAATAACTAATAGTAAATTAATAAATTATTTCTTACCAAATACATCAGCAGAACATGAGAGAAGAACAATAATAACAAGTAAGCAAATTGATAAAATGAAAGGTGAAGTCTACTTGTTAGGTATCGCAGCAAGTGGGTATCTTCCAATCGGAGATGGTGGGCTTTCTTTTTCGTCTCATTTTATTTCTAAGCTTATTAAAGGTGATATTAAGCTACGTTTGATTTTATTAAATCCATATTGTCAAGCTTCAAAAATTCGTTTTGCAAGAGAGTGGAATAATGATATTGATTCAATTGGAGAGACAGTTTCTAAAAAGGATAATTATGAAGCAAAATCATTTTATAAAGATATTTCGAATACTTTAAGTAAAGTACAAGAATTAAAAGAAGCTGGAGCAAATATTGATTGCAGATTAACTAATTTTGATCCAATCATTTCTACAATGATATCAAAGGATTATTGTTATATTGATATCCTTTCTTTAGGCAAAGCTGATGAAAAAATTATTATTAAAAAACAAAAAAGTACATTACCAATTTTGGAATTTTCTTCGGAATCCTATTTTTATAAAATTGCAAAAAGTCATTTTGAGTATCATTGGAAATACAGTATAACACCTGATGAGTATGATTATTTTAAACCTGAATTAGAAAAAAAGTTTTTTAATCCGTCTCATACAGGGTACAGATTAATCAAGCAACATGAATCATGGATTTCAATTGATCCAATTGTGGGATGTTTGGGGGGATGCAAATATTGCATTTTACGTACATCCTTTCAAAATAATGCTGCACCATTAGTTTATACAATTCCTGAACAACTTAGTAATAGACTTCGTGAAAGTAAATTTTATCATAATGATGCAATTCTGTGTTTGTTTAATTATTCTGATGCATTTTTATCTGACAACAAAAAAAGAATAATTAAATGGCTTGAAGCATTAAAAGAAAATAATTATCGAAATTGGACATGTATTCCAACAAAGCATCCCTTTGACAGCAAGACAATTTCAGAAATAAAAAATGTATATTATAAAGAGAAACTGATTTTTTTTGTTAGTTTTTCAGGTTTACCAAAAGATATTGAGCCCAGTGTTGATATCAAAAAAATTGTAGATTCAATGAAAATTCTAAAAGAGAACAATATTCCCATAGTACATTATTGGAGACCTGTAACTGAATTAAATAAAAGCGATGAAGATATTGATAAAATTTTAGATATTGTTACAAAATATGCCTCATGCTCAGTAATTTCAGGTTTAAAGGCCAGTTCATCACTTAATAAATATTATAAATCCTTGAATTTAATTAATGGACAAGATGAAAAAAATCAAGGTGATTATCTTCCAAAAGATTTTTTGAATAAATTAAGAATTAAAGCTGAAAAATTATCTTATCCTATTTATTTACATGCTTCATGTGCAGTTAGCAAAATAACTAAAAAACCTGATTACAATGGAACAATGTTTCGATCAGATATTTGTGCACTACACGAAAATGGAAATTCCATATGTAGTGAAGATCAAAAATTGATATGTCAAACTTTTAAGAATGAAACAGAGAAAAATTTTGATAAAGAATGTTATATTGATACTATAAGAGATATTTTACCTGGAATAGATGTTAATATTGATGAAAATAAAATAGAAATAAAAAGTCCAATTTATCAAGAAGATTTAATTAATTTAATTCATCGATTGAAATATCCTATAACAGCTAAAAAAATTCTACACACAAATCAATATGTTGGATCAATCTTAGATAGTTAATGTTTATTTTATAAAGGGAAAAAAGCATAGTGCAGTCTATAAATTTGGTGCGCTGTTTTACGTTCGTTGGGCTAACATGCGTGTCAACCTGACCGTGCGCCGTGAAACGGCAAGAAGGATTTCCGCCAAAGGCGGATGTGGGGAGGTGTTAATGTAAGTCCCATAAGTCGATCTACCTTAGCGTGAAAGGAAACTGACACGTGAAAAGAGCATGGTAGAAAAGCGGGTTG
>WJKD01000018.1 GCA_014729315.1 Promethearchaeota archaeon
GTGGCTAAAGCGTTATGCATAAAAATCGGATCTAAGGTAATAAAATCCGTAAATAATGAAAATCTGATAAGCAGTTGTCCCTTATGCATATTTAATTTTAGATACATAAATTTCAAAACTGAGGGCAATAAAAAATTCACATATATAACAAAATATTTACTGGATTCTCTTGAATAACCCAATACCAATTCTAAAAATATTATCTGTTTTTCTTTTTAATACTTGAGTTTTTCTTACATATTTTTTTTATATTATTGATTTGATTTTATAGCCAAATTTAAGTCTATTTATCTATAAAATTGATTTTGACTAACACATTATAAATTATTGGATAGATTATGTAAAATAATGAGCAAAGTGGAAACTGGTTGGCGATTACAAATGAAATCATGACGCTCTAAGGAATTTTGCTCCCTATCAAGGCTATGTTCAAGGATGTTATTGCTAAGATATATAAGAATAATATGACGGCACTTTTCATATACGCCGACCAAAAACATGCTATTATATTATATCTCAAAAAGACATGATCCTTTATTGAAAAAAGGAGGATCTTTTTGGATGTGTGATTAGTCCTCTCTTAGTTATAAAGAATGAGTTATTAAAAAAGCGGGAAAATTAACTAATGTATTAAAGAATAAACGCTCAAATCTATTCGACCCGAGAAAGGAAATAACGGGAATATTGATATGGGATTTTATCTCAATCGATCTAAGAAAGAAATTACAGATCGCAACAACTAAATTCCGCAAAAGATACGAGGGTCAAATTAAAATCGCTATAAATAAAACTGTGGGATATACCAACAAATAAATTTGGACGAAAATGTTTCAGTTTTTAAAAAATAGTAATATATAGATATCTATCTATCCCCGTAAAAGCAGAGTTTCACGAAAATACAATCAGGACTTCGAATTGGATTATCTAAACCTCACAACTGATGAAAATTTGTCCAAATACATTTATATAGGAGCTTTGATTAATCTTTCTCAATCCAATTTAACATTTTTGTATAAGCAAGTCATTTTTCCTAATGCTGCTTAAAAATATTGTAATTGAAAAAGAACATAGGAAACTCGAGAGAAAACTAACTAAAGAATTCTTTCGCAAAAGAGATTTTTCCAAATTCGAAAAAGATACCATAAAACTTCTAAAAGTTCAACACTTTTCTGCTAAGACCGCTTATCACAGAGATTTTTATAATGAATTAAAAGCCAATGAGGACACACTTAATGAAATCATCGAAAAATTAAACGAGCAAAGTAGAAATGCGGTAAAAAAATTTATTAATAGATTAAAATATGTGAGCACCCATCTTTACATCGATCTTATTGTAGATCTTTTTAAAAACGAAGAAAAGTTGATGAAACATTTAGAAAAAGTGAATTCTTACAGAGATCTCAAATTACACGAAAATTTATACGAAGAATCCGTTTTCGGATATCATCATGGTTTAGTTTATTTGCCAAAGGACAGATTAAGGACGATTGCGAATAAGGATTTTTTAGATTGCGGAGCATTTGTAGGGGATTCAGCACTAATTTTTGAAAAATTTTACAACCCAAAAAAGATATACTCTTTTGAGCCAGACGAGGAGAGTTATGATTATATTTTCAATACGATTAAGATAAACAAATTAAAAAAAGTAGTCCCCATTAAACTGGGAGTTGGGGCAAAAGAAGGGGAAGTAAATTTTACTCATATGTCTTGTGCTTCTCATGTAACTCAAGAAAAAGCGGATACTCGAATAAAACTTACCACTATTGATAAATTCGTATTCGATAATGATTTAGATGTAGGAGTTATTAAGCTAGATCTTGAAGGATACGCATACGAAGCTCTACAAGGGGCAGTACGGACAATCGAGAAGTTTCGACCCGTTCTTCTAATTTGCGTGTATCACAATGCAAAAGAATTTGTAGATGGTACCAAATTTGTTCAAGATTTGGACTTAGATTACAATATTAAGATCAAACACTTAGGAGGATTAATTCCTGCCACAGAAACTCATTTGATTGCGTGGTAATAAATCATATTTTTTCTCTTTTACTCTTAGTTGGCTTAAAATTTTAGTTTTCAATCAAAAATTAGATTATATATGAAGTTAATAACGATGAGTAGAAGATGTAGTAAAAAGCATTATTCATGCGAAGGTTTCTTTCCATTTATTCAAATCGGTGGATAATTGTTTTTTCATTTCTTCTTCTATTGGACCACGGATTGATCTTAATTTGCTTATCCATTGTCTCATATCCTTAGACTCCATAATATAACCTTTTGTTTCTAAGATAATATCAACAATATCTTGAAACTTGCTACTTATTTGCTTTCCTGTTAGTGAATCTAAGGAATTGACCAGCGATTCGAATGCTGATTTTAATTCTCCTGAACTCTCTACGCTCTCTTCTAAATCTATCTCAGAAGGATTATTAATCGTCGCGAAAACAGGAGTGTAATCCTCATCTGCCTCTGTGCCGTAATCGTCTTTATCTAGAGAATACTTAGCTTTCCAGCTATCGACAGCAGAAGAGAAAGTTGAGGATAAATCCTCACTTAAAGGCTCGCTTAATTTTTTTAAATCGTTAACCCACTCCTTCATTTCTTTAATTTCTGAGGAATATCCAATATTGTCTAAAATTTCGTCCATTATGTTTTGTAATATTTGACTTAACGACATACCCTTTAAACTATGAATACCTTGCACTAAATCTTTAAAATAGCTTTTGAGATCTTTACTATGTTTTTTGGAAAATTCTTCTTCTATTTCGTCATTTGAACTATCATTTAACTCATCATTTTCCTGCAAAACATCTTCCTTTATTGTCGTGTTGGTTTCCTTTGGACTAATTTTTCTTTCAGCTTTTATTAAAGGAGATGGTTCTTTCGAAAAAGAGCCTTCTTTTTTTTCCTCTTTTTGAAGTGCTTTTATTCCAGAGCTAATCTTGTTGTTCCAATCTTTCAAGTCTTGTTTTAATTTATTTGCAAAAGGTGGGTCTAGTTTAGAATTCATATTTTCAAGGTGTTTTTTCCATTCCACGATTTGGTCCAGTCCTTGGAATTTGAGGACGATGTTGGTAAGATTTTGAATTTGCTCCCTAATTTCTGCCCCTTTTAAGTTTTCTATGTGATCCGATAATAATTCAAATGCACCATCGAGCTCTTCAAACCCTATGGATCTTGAACCCGAATCGATATCAAAAGGCATTTCCATTTTTGGAGTTGCATCCACCATTTGAACCTCTTCAGTCTTAGCTAATATTTCTAAACCTTTTTCTTTCACTTTATCGAGTATATCCAGTTTAAGATCAGAAAATTCATTATGTAAAACATCTATTTTCTTAACAAGGTTTTGTTTCATTTCGTCAGATAATAACTCTCTTATAGTTCTCAGTTTACTTATTAGAAGTTTAATATCAAGCACATTTAAAGAAACACCTTCCATCTGAAATGTTATTGCTAAAATATCTTCTAATATTTCACTAATTTCTTTTCCGCTGAGTTTATGAATATTTTCAATAATTTTTCCAAATTTATTCCTAATTTGAATTTTTTTAGGAGGTTTTGCTTTTTCTTCTAAATTATCAAAAATCGGGGTGAGGATATTGATTAATTTTTTATCATTCGTTCCAAATCCTAATATTTCATCATCAGAATTAGATTCTTGAATAACGCTTATGATAATTAATTTATCATCAGCTTTTAACGCAAATAGAGAATTTTCGTTTAATTTTGTATATTCTATTGATTTAATTTCTCTTAAATTCTTAACTAACTCATTATTGTGGGAAGTAGTTGAGACTATTTTTATCAGGATTTTATTAGACTTATTCTGCATCACTTCAATAATATCTGAATTATTAAAACTCTCTAAAGAAGGAAGAAGGACAGTTAAGCTTTCGTCTGCGATTTCTAATCCGTGCTTCAGCTCCTCAAAAAACTTTGGCCTCGAATTTATATTCCAAAAATGAGGATTGAGA
>WJKD01000152.1 GCA_014729315.1 Promethearchaeota archaeon
ATCGGTCTAATCATACTAACCACAAATCAAGGGATAATGACGCTCCAAGAGGCAGAAGAGAAAAAAATTGGTGGTATGACCTTATGTTATATTTATTAAAATTTTTGAAAATATCATTATCCGGGGGTAAATAGAAATGGTTAAAGTAGCGTTTTTTGACGAGCATTTAGACATACCCGAGGAAGTGAATGTAAAAGTAGAAGGTAACAATCAAATTACAGTGGAGGGTCCAGAAGGTGGGCCAATCACCAAAGACTTTTCGCACGCTCGAGGTATCAGAATTAATGTTGAGGGAGATAAAATTTATTTTAGAGCAGATTTTCCCCGTAATACTACCCTCTCATTAGTGAACACAATCATTAATATCATTAAGAACCTTATTGTTGGGGTTCAAAAAAATTACAAATATGTATCTAAAGTGTGCTACTCTCACTTTCCATGCTCTGTAAGAGCGGATGAGAGAAAAAAGATAGTCTATGTAGAAAATTTTCTTGGTGAACGAGCACCCAGAAAAGCAAGATATGGTAAGAATGTAAAAGTTGAAGTAGACGGAGATGATGTCTATTTCATTGGTCCCGACAAAGAAGAATTAGGTCAAGCGGCGGCAAATGTAAAAAGAAGTTGCCGTATACGCAAAAAAGATCCACGGGTATTTCAAGATGGAGTATACCTTTTTCGAATCCAACATGGCGATGAAATTACCTGGCAAATAAAATAATACAAATAAATAAAGAGTTGAGAACCTATGGTTCAAGATAAAAAGCGATTGATGGAAATAAGAAAAAAGATGAAAAAGAAGCGACCTAAATTTCGCAGAGTAGAATCCTGGCGTTACAAAAGAGTAAAAAATTCTTGGAGAAAAGCAAGAGGAATTGATAGTAAAACGAGAAGAAAAAGTAAATCAGGAGTAAAATCACCTAATGTTGGCTATAGAACGCCGAAAAAAATAAGGGGCTTACATCCTTCCGGTTACGAAGAAGTAAGAGTAATCACTAAAAAAGATTTGGAAGATCTGAATCCTAAAACGCAAGCAATTAAAATCTCGGGACGATTAGGTGCCAAAAAACGACTCGAATTAATTGAACTTGCGAATAATATGAATATCAAAATTTTAAATATCGGTGCCGCTCAGAGAGAAATGGAAGAGTTTGAAGCGTTATTAGAGACTCCCATTGAGGAACTTGGAGAAGAAGAGTATTATGAAGACGATGAATACTTCGACGAAGAAGATTTAGAAGATTATTACGATGATGAAGAAACAGAGGAATAAAACAAAATCAAAATCATAAATGTGAGAAAATATGAATTTACGCGCTCAAAAAAGAATGGCAGCAGAACTATTAAATTGTGGAGAAAATAGAGTGTACTTTGATCCCTATTTAATAGAAGATATAAAAATGGCAATAACCCGAGAGGACATAAGAAACTTAATAAAACAAGGAGTTATACAAAAGAAATATAAAAAGGGAATCTCTAATTACCGAACTAAACTAAGGAGTAATCGTAAGAAGAAAGGGCTGGCACGCGGGTTAGGAAAAAGGAAAGGACCGAAAGGCGCACGAACTCCCAAAAAGAAGGCGTGGATGGGACGTATAAGACCGTTAAGAAGAGAGTTGAAAAAATTGCGGGACCGAAAACTTATAACAAAAGCGACTTATCGGAAGTTATACTTAAACGCTAAAGGAGGTATGTTTGACAGCGTTGCCCAATTAAATAGATATATTCGAGATAAAGAATTATTAAGGAGAGGACGATAAATGGCACACGGACCGCGATATAGAATTCCTTTTAGGAGAAGGAAACAAGGAAAGACGAATTATCACAAGAGATTGGATCTCTTAAAATCTGGAAAATTAAGATTAATTATTAGAACCTCAAATAAACATACCATCGTTCAATTTATTAAATCTCAAAAGGGTGGAGATAAAATATTGGTTTCTGCCTATTCAGACGAACTTACCAAAAAGTTTGGTTATAAAGCAAACACTGGAAATATTCCTGCGGCATATATGACTGGATATTTAGCCGCTCTTAGAGCAAAGAAAGCGAATATTGAAGATGTTATCTTAGATCTGGGCAGTTTTAACAAGAGAAATCGAGTGCTCGCTGCGTTTAAAGGAGTTCTTGACGGTGGAATTGAAATCCCTCATCGAGAGGAATTCTTTCCAGAAGGGCTAGAGGAAAGAATAGATGGTTCCCATATCGAAAACTACGCAAAAACCGTAAAGAAAAACGATCCTGAAAGGTTTCAAAAACTCTTTTCGGGATATTTGAAGAAAAATAAGATTGATCCCCTTAAGATTAGTCAGATTGTTTCTTCGACAAAAAAACAAATAGAAAGTAAGTTATAAAAAAATCACGATTAATATGAGTCGCAATAAACGAGTCGAGGAGGAATGGATTCCAAGAACTAAGCTTGGAGAATTAGTAAAAGAAGGACTAATTGATTTACCTCGAATTTTTCAAAATAACTTAGTAGTGAAAGAACGAGAGATCGTTGATATATTAATTCCGCAACTTAAGGAAGATGTCATTACAATCAAGATGGTTCAACAGATGACCGCAAGCGGTCAACGTTCGAGATTTAAAGCCGTTGTGATTGTCGGTGCTGACGGTTTCTTAGGTATGGCATCTGCAAAAAGCAAAGAAGTGGGCCCGGCAATTCGAAAAGCAATCGAAAAAGCTAAACTCTCCGTCATCCCTGTTATGAGGGGATGTGGAAGCGGAGAATGTGGATGTGGCGGGAATCACAGCATTCCATTTAGAACAGAAGGGAAATGCGGAAGCGTTCGAATCCAACTTATTCCCGCACCTGCAGGAGTAGGATTAGCGTGTGCGGATAAAGTAAAGCAAGTTTTAAAGTTGTGCGGCATCGAAGATATCTGGAGTCAGACTTTTGGTGATACAAGAACTTCAGAAAATATAGTTAAAGCAACTGTCGATAGTTTACGGAACGCACACAAATATAATTTTAACTTATAATCATCGAGTGGTGTATAAATGGCTATGGCAAAGAAAAAATCAAAAGGAAAGGAAGCCGAAGAGGACGCTCCAAAGCTCTATTTTGCAGTTCGGATAAGGGGCTCGCCCGGAATGAAAAGAAAGATAATGGACACTTTATCCATGTTAAGAATGAATAAGGTTAATCACGGAGTGTTAATATGGGGCGAAAAAAGCTATATGGGAATGCTTCGAAAATGCAAGGATTATATTGCTTACGGAGAGATAGATCCCACCACGTTAGTACGGCTTTTACGGGTTCGAGGAAGGATTGAAGGAAATAAACCACTCACGGACGAACATTTGAATAATTTGACGGATTATAAAACCATTAAAGATTTAGCGAAAGCTCTTCACGAAGGAAAAATTCAATATAAAGAAAAATTTATTTTTAAAATAAAGCCCGTGTTTCGCTTACATCCTCCAAGAAAAGGTCACCGTAAATCTATTAAGAAATACTACGGAGAAGGAGGCACGCTCGGAAATGTGGGGGTCTATATCAACGAACTAATTCATAAGATGTTGTAATTAGGAAAAGAAGAGAGTGAAAGAGATGAGAAAACATAAGAAGAAGATTCGAAAAAAGCGCGGAACGAGAACCGTAGGCTACGGAAGAGTTGGACAACACCGAAAAACCGGTCAAAGAGCTGGTAGAGGGAAAACCACTCAATGGAAAAGTAGTAAAAAATCGTATTATCTCAAGCAAAAAGAGTTAGGCTTTCCTGACCCTGACTGGAAAAAGGGTAAACAAGGATTTAAGCGGCCGCAAGATATGGTGCGGCTTTCTAAAGTAAATACAATCAATGTGAAAGACTTAGATACAAAAATTGAAGATTTAGTTGACCAAGAGATTGCTACGAAATCGGGCAACGCCTACAACATTAACTTAAACAATTTAAATGTTCAGAAAATTCTTGGAAGAGGAGAGATTAACAAAAAACTCAATGTGACAGTCAAAAAAGCGTCCAAAAAAGCGGTAGAAAAAATTGAAGCCGCAGGTGGAAAGGTCAACTTTCTGTTTGAATCGAGTTAATTTTTTTCATTTTTTCCTAATATCTGTATTTCAAGCTATTTTTGATTCTAAAATTAGCATCTATCTCAATAGGAAAGTATAAAATAACAAAAATTTTTCCCGTATCCTCGATACTAATTATTTAAAATTCCGTATTTTTATAGGTATTATAATAGAAAAATTAAGTAATTCTTTAATAGAATATTTGGTAATTAAAATGGCTAACGCAAAAACTCTCATTGAGAAAGCTAAAAAACTGTTTGACAAACAGCGATATCACGAAGCGATTAAAATTTACGAAGACGCTCTTGAAATTGAACCCAAGAATGTAGATGTCTTAATTGAAATTGGGCTAGCTCATCGGCATTTAGAGCAATATGCTGAGGCGATTATATATTACGAAAAAGCCCTCAAATACGATTCCAAAAATAAAGTGGCTCTTAATAATATTGGTTACGCAAGAGAATGTGGAGGAGATATCGAGGGCGCTAAAGAGATGTATTTAAAATCCTTAGAAATTGATCCCGCCTATGAAATACCCCTTGTAAATCTAGCAAAAATTTACAACGATAACGGCCAATGGAATAAGTCTATTGAGATTTATAAGAATGCACTGGAAGAAGAGCCTTTTAATGTGGCAAATTGGATTGATCTCGGAAGAGCGTATCGATTTATGGAAGATTACGGCAATGCGATTAAAAGTGACAAACAAGCTTTAAAGTTGGATCCTAATTCTAAGATCGCATGGAATAATATCGGTTTTGTTTATTATAAAACTGGCGAAATTTTAAAAGCGATTGAAGCGTACATAAAATCTCTTCAAATTGATTGGTTATACGATTTACCCTATTCAAATTTAATTAATCTCCATAAAGAACTTATTAAAAAAGAGGATACGGATGCGATAATTTGGTTAAAAGTAGCTGATGCTTTTTTCGTAGCTAGAGAATATAGAAGAGCTTTACACGCTTGTAATAAAGCTTTGAAAATCAATTCTGAGATGACTGAAGCTTCTAAACTTTATGATGAAATATTAGAAGTAAAAACTAAAATTGACATGCGCCCCTACTTAGAAAAGATTGTGGAATCGGCTCTAAACTTGTTC
>WJKD01000019.1 GCA_014729315.1 Promethearchaeota archaeon
GACAAAATGGCGGCAGCCCGGCAGCGATTTATAGCTCGGCAAAAGCCCGCAGTGGTTCCCACAGTTACGAGATAAAAGGCAATTTCGTGCCTGGATCGGAAAATGCTCTGCGACGAAACAGCGCGCTGGAAGACGGGGTAACATCTCTGATTTATCATGTGTGGGTTCCCAAAGCGCTGGTCGATTCTGCCAAAGCTGTCGACGCACGGGGCACCGGACAGGTGGGCGGAATCCAGAATTACCTGATGCACGCCGGCTGGCAATGGAAAAGCCAATGGTTCAGTTTAAAAGACCTCACCGGCAATGACTGGAACATGGTCGAGCTGGCAATCCCTGCTGACGTGGAAAACGCATCGGTACAATCCATTGGCGTTTCCGTTAAAACGCTGGACGTTGACGGAGGCGCCACCAGCGTTTACGTGGACGATATTTACTTTAAAACAAGCGGACCCACAAATATTGACGGGCAGAACGACGACCTCGCAGCGCTTCCCGATGAATTCAAGCTGTTCAACAACTACCCCAACCCATTCAATCCCGAAACAAAGATCCGCTACGATCTGCCCCAAAGCGCCAGAGTGACGCTGAATGTCTACGACATCATCGGGCGCCGGGTGAAAACTCTGATCAATGACACCCAAACCGCCGGCAGCCACGAAGTCCTCTTCGACGCCAGCGATCTGGTCAGCGGCGTTTACCTGTTCTCTCTGGAGGCGGGGGATTACAAGGAAGTGCGGAAGATGATATTGTTGAAGTGAATTGCCATCGTAAAAGCGATTCCGTCATCCGAAGTGATGGAATCGCTGGATTGTACTTAAAAAATAAATTTATTTTAACATCTCACGAAAATATTGCTTGCACGCATTTTTTTATTGACATTTTATAAATTGTTTCTTACTTTTATTACATCTTCTTTCTGAGTTTAGCACACAATCTTTTCATCTGTTCATTTGAATATGTTCATTTTTTGCCGAGAATTGTAATTTCGATATACATTCATAATTAACCTCCAATTGAAAGGATTAAGAAATGGACAAGGCAATTATTAATTTTGAAAAATGTATCCAGAATTATCAAGAATATGGCAGTGCTAGTGAATCCATGATATCCAGAATATTTTTCTCAATTACTACTCCTAAAAAAACCTATAATCAAGTTCACGCAGATGTAAAACAAATTGCCGGTAGCAGATTTGAAACATCACCCATTGAAGTTTATCCGCCGAAAGATATTAAAGAAAATCTTGATTATGAGCAATTGAGAGATGCGATAGAAAAATATTACCGTAAATGCGTCGGTAAATCAGCTCAAGGTATCAATATTCAAGGTGGTAAATCTATTCAAATGCAAAACAATATTTTTTCATTTCCAATGCAAGTAGAAATCGATATTCATCATAAAGAAGCCGGTTGGTAAAATCTTAATTTTCTAATTAAATGAAAAATTTATATAGTATTGTAAGCCCTATCAATAATTAATACGGATATTTATGAAATTTACAAGTGATCAAAGAAAAATTATAAAAGATATTTATTCTGAACGAATCAAATTTCTTGGTGATTTTATCAGAGACTATGTAACATTAAAAAAACTTCCTAAAGACTATACTGTTGTATTTGATTTTAAAAGAGATTATGACTATGAAACTTATATGGAAAACTATCTCGATACGGCTACAATTATCCAAGACTATATTAAAGTTTGTAATTATTTAATAGAGAATGAATATATTTATTTTAATGTTAATATAAATACGCCTCAGCACGTTACTTTTTTGTTACCTTATAACCTTGATGAAAATAAATTTCAACCTTTAGATGATGGCTTCAGACGATTTTACTCTGAATGGATACAAAAAGAAATCATTATTAAAGATAAAAACGGTTTAAAAAAATTTAAAAAACATAACTTTTTAACTGAAAAAGACTTTTGGGATCTTCAACAAAAAAAGCTATATGCAATATTAACAGTTATAATAATTATAATTTCATTAGGGACTTTTTTTACCACTCTATATTTCAAATATAATGATTCTATCAAAGAACCTAAAATAACAATCGAAAAACCGATATTAAAAATTGACTCTCTAATCATTGATTCAATTGATAAAAAAAATCTAAAACAGTCTGATGTTCGACAGCCAAATAAAAAAATAAAATCGTCAATGCAAGCGCTATCAAAACAGGACACATTGAAAGATAAAAATCATAATTAGATATTATTTCATCTAAAAACGATTTGAAATCATCAATTAGACCAAGATTTAAATCATAATCAATCATTTTATAAATAAAGACTATAAAAACTATTAGGCAAACGATAAAAAATATAAAGAATATAATAAGTAATAACATAGAAAACTATTTCTACGGTTATCCCCTTAACTCAGCAATTTTCAAATTTAGTATTTATTTGAATTCTTGAGTTCCCCCCTTTGAAAGGGGGACAGGGGGGATGTTACGTAATTTCAATTACTTATGATAACATCCCCCTAAATCCCCCTTCA
>WJKD01000153.1 GCA_014729315.1 Promethearchaeota archaeon
GTCCTAATTGGCACACTGATTTATTAGATCGGATGAGATTAGAAATTCCTAATGTCAGAAAACCCATTATAGATGAAGATTTGGCACAGATTTTGTATGATTATTTAAGATTCAGACATATATTTCGAAATGTTTATGGCTTCAAACTTAATTGGGAAAAAATGCGCCATTTGGTTGAGGATCTTGATAAAACACGAAAAAAATTAGATATAAAAATTGAGATGTTTTTTAAATTTTTAACTAATATTAAGAACTAAAGTCAATTTTTCTCAAAGAGGAGCATAATAAATTAATTAGATATCAGAGACCCTTTAGATTGTAAAGAAAAGGATTTCGATTTTTTTCAAAATAATTTTTAACCTCTAAATTTTTAAAAGGTTAGTCATTCAAGTAAACTAAATTGAATAGGCTAATAGACCTATGGTATCAAATTACTTTACTTTAGATGATATAAAGTCGAAATTGGAGAATCTCACAAAGTCCCTTGAATTAAATATTGATAACAAGTCCACAGCAATAGTTAGTGAATACGGAGGGCGACTTTTAGGATTATTTCCCAAAAAAGATAAAATTAATCTCCTATGGGTTAATCCAAATGTCCGAGAAGTAATTCAATTGGGTGAGTGGAATGTAGGTGGAGATCGATACTGGATAAGTCCCGAGCGGTATTATTTTTACGAAAATCCCGAATCATGGGAAGGATGGTTTTGCCCGAAGACGCTAGATCCTGCTAATTACCAAATCCTTGGATATTCAAACAAATCTTGCACTTTATCTTCAAAGATTTCAATTAAAAATATGTCAACCAAAATCCTATATAACGGAGAAGTCACGAGACAATTAACCGCCATTAAAGAACCAATAAACACAGGAATTGCTCACTGCGCCGTCGAATATGTTGACGATTGCGTAATCTACGCACCTAAGATAAAATTAAACGGCTGGAGTCTCACTAATGTAATTTCAGGTGGGAAGGGGAATCCGGGAACGGTGCTAGTGCCCACAAAATCTGCTGCTAAACCACTTTCCTATTTTAGGACAATCCCCAAAGAGAGAATATGTGTAGAGGAAGATTATCTTGCGTTTAAAATAGATGTTGATGACATCTACAAATTAGCAGTAAGACCCGAAGATATCGAATTTTCTCGGAAAGCGAAGATAGGATATGTGCTGAAAATACCCAAAAGCGAAGAATATGGTTTTTTAGTGAAATTATCAGAGGATGTGCCCGAGTCCCAAAATCATTGCTTCGATGTAGCAAGGGACCATCCCGATTCAGAAATCGGCGTTATTCAATCTTATAATTCAGAATCACCGAACAGACCTCAATTAAACTTCGGCGAGATAGAAATCCAATTGAAGCAATTTGAAACGATCGATAACACTTCGCACGGAAAGGCAAAACATCAATTGGTCGGTTACATTGGTTCTAAGGAAGAAATCTATACTGTAATCGAAAAATATCTCGGAATAGTCGATCCCACATTATATTAAGAGTTCCATTCTTTTACATATTTATAGGATTATTATATTAAAAAGTTAGAAAGGGCCTTTGATAAAACCACCGTCAACTTGAATCACAGTGCCCGTAATATAGCTCGCTTTTTCTGAAGCTAAAAACGCCACCAAATTTGCGAGTTCTTCTGGTCGACCTAATCTACCCATCGGAATTTGGTCGGTCCACGATTTTTTAACTGTTTCAATATCTTTACCAGTTCGTTTGCTAGTCGCTTCGATGAGCTCTTTCATGCGACCTGTTAAGTTCGGTCCAGGACAGACCACATTCACTAGCACATTTTTATGTGCGTACTCGTTTGCGAGTGTTTTTGCGTATCCCACAACGCCTAATCTGGTGGTGTTTGAAAGCACAAGGTTTTCCAAAGGTTGTTTTACCGATACCGAAGTGATGGCAATAATATTTCCTCCATTATTCTCTGCCATTATAGGTATGATTAATCTACATATTCTGACAAACGATAATAGGTTAAGGTCTATTGATCGATTCCAATCCTCCTTGCTAATCTCCTTAATCGGTCCCGAAGGGGGTCCGCCAGCGTTGTGTACAAGGATATCGATTTTCTTGAATTTTTCTAGCGACTTATTAACTAAAATTTTTATATCCTCTTCTTTTTTCAAGTCAGCAACAACAGGATATATTAGGTTTTGGGTATTATTATGCGAGCTTTCTAAAATCTTATTCTTAGCCGACTCAAGATTTTCTTTTGAACGACTGCAAATAACTATGTTTGCACCCTCCTCGAATAACACTTTCGCACAAGCAAATCCTAAACCTTTACTTGAAGCTAATACCAATGCGACTTTATTTTTAATTCCTAAATCCATTACTCATTTTCACCTTAATTAGCTTAAATCTGAGAATTCAATCTGTTTTTAATTAAGAAGTAATGACATTTTATTAATTTATCTCAACTTTTAAATTCTCAAATACACTTATTGGGATAACCTATTTAACTTGTAATGAAGATTTTTGTAAATTAATTTTTTGTTTTATTAAAAAATGGCAATAAATATTAGCAAAATCCAAATTTACTTCATTGGCCTAGCAGCATTAGTTCTTTCCGCAATCCAGCAAGCGGTTTATTTATTATTTGGGACTTTAATAGTATATTTTGGATTCATTGCCGATATAGTTATTATTGTTTGTGCGTTTCTAATTAGATTTTCTTATGTCTCTTTTGAAAAATATTCAGAACTAATTTTAGAAACGGATGAAATAACAAGCGTCAGTAAAAAGCATCTTAAGCCCTCGAGATTTCTTAACGGGATGGTAATTGCTATTATTATTGGGACTTTTGCGAGCATAGTTATTCATTATTTTTCTTTAATTGGTATTTTAATCTACTTAATTATGCAATTAATTCATATTTGGAGTTTTAATGGAATAATACATTATAAACTAAAATTTATATATGGAAGAAAGGCAAAATCGATAAGATATCCTGCACTTATTTCAACAGTTTGTTTTTTAATTATATGTCCTTTGCTATTTTTTATCCTGATTTTACCAGAATGGAAATCTTTGGCTATAATTGTTCTTCCTTATATCTTTGTTTTGATACTGATGACAATTATTACATATTTTGGGTTAGGTTATACGAAAAGACCTTTAAAATTTAGAATAATGCTATGTATAGGAGCGAGTTTATTTCTATTTTCAGATCTGATGATCGGATCTACAGCATTTTCACAAGGATTTTACTTAGCTCCTTTATTGATCTATCCTACATGGATTACCGCTATGTTCTTGATGCAGCTTTCAATTTTAGAATTAAAGAAAAATAAATTTTAATTGAATCTTTTAATATTTTTTAAAGAATTATTAGTAAATTTCTAATATACTATTAAGATCTTTATTAAAAACATGTTCTATTATTAAGTGAATGATAGGAAAGGTTTTAATTCTTTAACAAAGAAGTATAAATAATTCATAATAAAATAAATATTTTAAACATAAAAAATAAGAAAGCTTAGTTATGGGGTGACAAAATCTGTCAAAAGAATCAAAAACTGAAGTTGAAAAACCTAAGACTGAGACAACTACAAAACCCGCAACAAAGTCTAAACCGAAAACAAAAACCACAACAAAACCTAAAGTGAAGCAAAAAAAAGGCGGAAATCCCAATTTCAAGAATTACGAAGATATTATTTCTTTAATAGGGAAATTTGCGTGGATAATTGGCGTTATAGACGGTATTCTTTACATTCTTTGGGGAATTTGGGGATTATGGTGGGTTAATTTAGCAGCAAGTGCTGCACAATCGGTAGGAGTATTTAGTTATATTGCCGCTGATGTGACCTATTTAACAGCGCTTTACATATGGTATATTATTGGTGGAATCATAACCATTGCTGTAGCAATACTCATTGTTCGTCCAAGATTTTCTGCGAAATGCGCAAACAAAGATTGGGATTTCCTTTTAGACGATGTTATTACTCTGGGAAGTTTTCGAATTCCTTTTATGCTAATTCTGGGGATTATATTAACAATCTTTGGACAATGGTGGGGGGGCGTCGCAATTCTTATACCTGCGATCGTTTTAATATTCCTTGGACCGAAAGAATATAAGTGGAAAAAGTAAAGTAGTTGTATATATTCGTAAACGAAAAAACTAAATTTATTTCTTTTATTTTTACATTGTGTCTTAGATTATATACTGACACATCTTTTAACAATCTGAAGAATTTAATAAGACGATTTTATATTTAAAGATGATTTAATATTCAAGTTAATTTCATGTATTTTATTTTTTAAAGATTGAGCATTTAAAGTAAAACTCGTTGCATCTTTGGCAGTTTGAAGAATGCTGACATTCATCGTTAAGAGGACACTTAATATTCGCGTTTTCTTCTTTGATCATTACTCGATGAAGTCTAGTTTGAATTTTATCTATGAAATCTCTCATCATACTTGATTCTTTTCTTTACGATCTTTAATCTATTGAATAAATATAAAGGTAGAAAGGATTTAAAATAAGTGAATTATGGCTAATATGTAATAAATCTAAAATAGTCTTATCCTTAGTAAATTAATGAAATCTATGATTTTTCTTATAATTTTTTCTAAAGTACTATTTAAGATTAATTTTATTAAAGAAGTATAAAAATCATTACTATTATTAATATGGAGCTTACTAAAAACGGAGCAATATTAACTAAAACATTGAATTCAGGTGTTAAAAATTTGCATAAATGTCCCGTTTGTGGCGAGCAAATTAAATTAAGTGTTAAGAACGAAACTCTGGATTCGTTTAAACTCAATGATAGAGACCTCTTTCCTCATATAAATATTCATGGAAATCCTCAACACGCAATTCTATGTTATATCGATAAGGATCGACGCGTTAGGAGCTTAACATCCGTTCAGAGTGTTGAAATCATATGATCACCTTACATTCTAGCATTTTCCGGAAAATAGCAAAGAAAACCATTTTCTAGAAAACCTGATTTTTTATCTTATCGAAGCTAATAGGAAAGTTATTAAAAAATTGAAAAGAAAAAAAAGAATGAAATTTTTAGAGAATTAGACTTTAGCTTGATCTAAAATTAAATCGTGTCCGCAAAGAGCGCAGTATCTCGCAGGCCTGGTTATTTTATTACCGCAAGATGGACAATAGAACGCAGCTACGTTTGGTTCGTCCCTAGGGCTTATTGGTGGAGTAATTTGCGTTTTAGGGGGTGCATGATCTTCTTCATCCTTGTAAAGGGGGAGCATTCTCAATCTCGCTAACTTAAATAGACCGATTAGGAAATAAATTAGCGCTATTGGAATTGTGATAACAAATAGAGTATATTTGCATGCTTTTTCCAACTTATCTGTTCCGTCCAATACGTCAATAAGTATATTCTCTGGAAACATACTACTGTTTGTTTCAAAAAATTTATGAAATTTATTCCACGCTTTTTTCTGTAAAGCTACCGAGATAAAAAGTAAGACAATTCCGTAGATAAGGATATTAATAGGGATTAAATACATGATTACACTTGCATCTACGTACCATAAGAAAGCAGCTACTCCGAACGCAACGCTAACGATTATGCCTCCGATGAAGCTTACGATAAAACTCCGAATCATCTTCTTATGAAATTTTGCTAAGTTCTTATCGTCCAACTCCCGATTAATCTTTTTAATATTGCTTAATGCGAAAAATACTATAATTAAAGCAATCACTCTCAAGAAATCAAGAAAAATCGATAATATTAAAAGAATTGCGATAATAAAAACCCTTTCTCCGAACTTTTGGAACTGGTAGTTCTCATTTTTGTTCATCATCTCGTTTTCCTCCATATATTTTACAATTAATATTATTATTCTTAAGGGGAAATCACCTTGAATGACTAATATAACTTTTATAGACCAATTTTTATGGTTATATTTTTCTAGAAATTTTCGTAAACATATATAAATCATAAGTGCGTTATAACTATTGACCTATTAAATTTAGTTAAGCACCTTCCAAATGCTGACAAAAGATAGCATATATTTTTCCCTAGGGATATTGATTATTAGAGTTAATTTTGTCAAATGAGAGAATAGACAGATTAAATGAGTAATAAGAAAAAAGATACTTTACAAGAAAAAGGAATTTTAGATTCGGCACCTATTGGAATTCAAATCATTCAAGGTAATAAAATTAAATATATAAATCAATCATGTCTAGATTATGTCAGCTACACTATGGAGGATGTATTAGGAAAGGATTACCACGAATTTTTAAATGTTATCCATCCTGACGATAGGGATTTCATTAATAAGCAAATAGAAGCTAAACTAAAAGGCATCCAGAAAGAAGGTACTCATTATCAATTTAGATGGATAAAAAAACCTAAAGAGACGATCTGGTTTGATGTCCATTCAATTCCAATACAATATGAAGGGAAACCCGCCGACCTTATTTTTATAATAGATTTCACTTCCCGAAAAACGAAAGAAAAAGAATTAAAGTATTACGCAATGGCTATTGAAGGTTCCAGAGATCTTATTGCTGCCATTGACAAGGAATATAAATATATATTTGCAAACGGTACTTTTTTAGAGTATCATCAACTCGAGCGGGACCAAGTCATAGGAAATTCAGCTAAAAAAGTGTTAGGTGAAGAAGTTTTTCAAAATGTAATAAAATCGAGGGTCGATAAATGTTTTGAAGGTGAGGCTCTAAGCTATGAGATGACTAGGGACTATCCAGACTTAGGAAAACGAAATTTAGAAGTAAATTATTATCCGATTAACGATGAGAAGGGTAAGTGTTTCTTCGTTTTAGCAACAATACGAGATATCACTAGCTTAAAAAGAGCTGAAAAGAAGTTAGAAGATATAGAAAGAGAGTTCCAACACTTAATTGAAAGTTCTCCTTATAGTATTATCCTTTTAGATCAACAAGCGAATATTATAGATATAAACGCTAAATTCACTGAAGTTTTTGGTTATTCTAAAGAGGAAACCGTTGGTCAAAATTTTTTTTCGTTAAAGGCGGTACCCGTCGATAAACTCGATTTACTAAAGGAACGATTTTCTAGATACATGAAAGGAGAAGAATTAGAACCCATCGAAATCAAAGCCTATAGTAAGAGCGGTGAAACCGTTTACACTGATCCTCGGGTATCAATTATTACTATTGGAGGAAAGAAAATATTACAAATATCTATAAAAGACATAACCGAAAAAAAAAAGGCAAATCTTTCATTGAAGGAATCCGAAAATAGATATAAAGAAGCCTTTAATCGATCTAACTTTTTTAAGGACTTACTCGCTCACGATATCGCAAATACCTTTAATAGCATCGCTCTTTCTCTTCATTTAATTAAAAAAAAATTAGAGCCCCATGAACTTTTGAAGTCAATACAAGAATATGTGGATTTAATTAAATCGCAGATTGATAAAGGAAGTAGGCTTATTAATAATATTTGGAAGTTGAACGAGATTGAAAGCACCACTAAAGATTTGGTCATTACTAATGTTGTAGAAGTCTTAAATGATGTTGTAAAGAAAAATCCCTTTTTTCTTCAATCTAATGTTTTGATAGATATAGTAAATACCTTAGAAGAGCCATTTATAATGGCGGGACCGTTCTTAGCCGACGCTTTTGAAAATCTTATAATCAACGGCATCCAGCATAATAACTCGAAAAATAAAGAGATCGAAATAAAAATTTATTCTGAACAGATCGACAAAA
>WJKD01000154.1 GCA_014729315.1 Promethearchaeota archaeon
ATACAATACCTATCAATCCAATTCCCGCGATTACGCCTGAGATTTGACCGATATAACTTATATTCCTTTGCAAGTCAGTTTCCGATACCGAATAAGTAAGGTATATAAAAAAAGGGATGAGCGAAAAAGCCCATATGAACAACGCCACAGAAAACAAAATCATCGAAATTGCGTTTATTTGACCCGAATAAGAAACTGTGCGCCCCAAATCGCTTAAACTATTAGCCCAAAAGGAATATCCGGGAGCGTTGGGATATTTTTCAGTCCCTCCGGGATAAAAAAACATGGCAGTAAAGATTAAAATTATATATTGAATACAACCAATAAACTCAAAATAAAAACTCCTAATTTTCCAATCTTTAAGGCTCATAATTTTTTTTTTACAAAAGTCTTTATAATCTTTTTGGCAAAATTATGTTGATAGCTTGAATATAGCTTAGACGATGTTATTAAAATAATTTTTCTATTTAAAATTTAAAAACAATTTTACTTTTTCTGGTTATATTATTGTTCTATATGCGAATTAAAGAATCAATAAGTTCTTATATTATTAGTATAAAAGAAAATGAATTTGGTGCTCTGGCTTAATATTAAATTAGGAAAGACTACTCTCCCATCTCACATATTTGAAATGATTTCCTCGATTACTTCTTTAGGCATTAAAGATTTTTTCTGAATTTCTTCTTCGGACATGCCCTCGTTAAACATGCGAATAACCACATTTGCCATAGGTTCGCTAATCTCTATTATATGATTGTCTGGATCGTAAAGTCTGAAGCCTCTCTGACCCCAAGGATGTTCTCTAATCGGATGTATTATTCTAATTTTTTCTTTTTTTAATGTTTGAATTAATTCTTCAAGCTCATCATATTCAAAATAGAGTTCAAGATTGTTACCTCCGGTTTTTATTTCTTTTGCTCTTCCTTCGAAAATGGTATTAAGCGCGTATTCCTTTTCCCATATTACGAAACCCCCTTCAAAACCCACATTTCGTCCAAAATCTATTGTAATTTTCTGACCAAGTACATTGGTATAAAAATTCTTGGATCTCTTAATATCTTTAACCAATACAACCGAGCTCACAAATTTCGGTAAATTAAATTTTTTTTTCATTTGTTATCATTCTCCGCTACAAAATTGGAATTTTTTATATTTAAAATGTTATTATTTAGAGTTTTTGTATTAATAAAAACGATCTAACAGAATTAAATTTATAATTTTTTCAAATATGGTTTAGTATAAAAAGAATCCTTAAAATTGGTGAATAATTCGGATAATTAGAGTTTAAGACTGTTTAACCTTAATTTTATGAAATATAATAGAAATTTTTTTAGGACCTTTCGGAATTAATTTTCTTGGATTGGATTATTTCTACAATAAAAATCATGAAAAATCATAAAGGAAGAATTATACGATGAAAGAAGAAAATAAGCTAGTCTTTAAATGGCAAGTATATGGAATGCTTTTTATTATGATAGTTGGTTCACTTTTACATTTTCTTTACGAGTGGACAGGTTCTTTTTATCCCATCGGGGCAATTTCAGCAGTAAATGAAAGCGTATGGGAGCATTTAAAGATGGGTTTTTGGCCTGTTATATTTTTTGCCCCTTTAGAATATCGAATGATTAAAGAGGATGTTCAAAATTTTATCGTAGCTAAAACATTAGCTAGCTATATTATTCCATTAACGATAATCGCTATATTTTATTCCTACACAGCGATACTTGGAAGAAATTTTTTACTTTTTGACGGTTTAAGCTTTATTATTGCTATTATAATTGGTCAAATCGTCAGTTTCAAAATACTTACGATAAATGAGTTAAATCGAACATTTCCGATTATTACTTTTGTTTTAATTTGCTTATTGGGATTATCTTTCGTTTTTTTTACATATTTCACCCCTGAGCTTCCAATTTTTAGGGATTCACAGACCGGATTTTACGGAATCTCAGCTTAGCATTTGTTAATAAGCCGATATAATCTCTTTAAAACATTAAACTATAGATGATAAGATAAAAAAAAAAATAAGAAATTTTAATTAGATTTCTCGAGTTTCAACGCACCATAGCTAATAATCATTAATGTTATTGTGGTTGCAAACCAACCTATTTTCTGGGCAAGCACCATTAATGGGCGACTCCCCACGATTCCTAATAATCCTAGGAAAGATATAAAGAAAAATAAAACTGTGTAAGTCGTAAAAACATACAAATATTTTCTGGGAAATGTCTTACTTCTGTACATCGCTACTGAATAAAAAATTCCCACAAATATCACGCAAGAATATCGAACATATACAAAGAACATATGACCTTCGATATTAAGGTCTGAAGGTGTAAACGCTATGCCGATTAAAGCTAAAGAAGAGATTATCCCAAGACCAGTGCCTATTTTACTTAATTGTCTTTGTAATCTATCTGCGACAAATAAATATCTTAGAGCTAAATAAAAAGGTATGCTCACGATACCAATAAAGATTAATGCTGAAGAAAGGAAAATCATAGATATAATATTTAATCTGCCCGAATATGCGAATAATTGTCCAGAGTCGCTTATTGTATTACCTAAGAAGTTATAGCCTGGGTAATTAGGATTAGTGGTCGTCCCTCCCGCGTAGAACAACATTGCTAAAATAATAAGACCATTGTTGATGATTAAACCAACAATTTCTAAAACATAAGCCTTTTCTTTCCAGTTTTTTACTTTCATCGAATTTTAACTCACACTTTTTGTCTATAATAAAATAAATTTCTGTTTTATATTATAAATAATTTTTAATCATTCTATTTATGTTTCTCTGCTATTCAAGCTTTTCTTTTAATTTTATTATTTATTCCATTTTACTTATTAAATTAGCTTAATAGCTCTATCTACCGAGGTCCTAAAGTCTAATAAAACTCTAGATCCTAAAATCTTTCCTTTACTATAAAAAAAAAACCAGGCTAAAGATAATTGATTTATCATAAGAAGAATTGGAGAAATTTTTATATTTTCGCAAAATATTTTTTGATCGGGCCAAAAAAACTGCGATACACTTCCTCCACATCTTCCAGCCTAATATGAAATAGGCGTGCGAGCGACTTCTTGTCCGGTAAACTCCAGGTGCTGTTAGATTCCACTAAAATCTTATTGCTCATATCTTTTATATGCGCGTGTACTATCACATGTGTGTCATCATTAGCTCCGATCTTACCCTCTACGACGATATCTGTATTAATATAAACGGGTTTGATGTAATTTACTGCGAAGTTTTGAGTTAACCCCAGTCTATTCAAATTTACCGAAATTGTCCAAGCAGAAACTTCGTCAAGGAGGGTAGCAATAATACCTCCGTGACCTAAGCCCTGAAACCCACTAAACTTTGGCGGGATATTATAAAATGTGAACAAACTCTCCTCAAGTCGCCAAAACTCAAGCTCTAAGCCTGAGGGATTCACACACCCGAAACAATAGCCAGAATAATTATTCGGAATTGGGGGATTACTTTTTATAAACTCTTTTAATTCTTTAACAGTATACGACATGTTTTTTCATTTATCGAGAATTAAGATATTTTCTTGGTACGAAAGTAAGAAAATCGAGTTATTAAAGACTCTATTTATATTTTAATAAGTTAATTCGACATTTCATGTTTGAGGTTTTATGATAAGAGACTAAAGAAAATTTAAGTTCAATAACTCAAATAACCCCGATGAATAAAATCTTATTAGTGTGAAATTTCACACATTTATTCCTTAACCCATTTTAGCGTTTTAGTTTTCCTTAATAACCATTAACTTTTAAATTCTCAAATATCTGTTTATCATAGAAATAAATCATTAACAAAATAAATTTAAAATAAAATCAAAAATAAACTAAATTATCATTATTCTCGATTTAAAAATTATAAATAGAGTGATATGAAAAATGAGTAAAAAAGGGGCTAAGCTTAAGATCGATTCATACAAAGGTCCACTCGGATCCATAAAAGGATTCGAATTAACTGCTGGTAAAGTAAGCTACGGTGACGAAACTGAATGGGAACCTATGGGACCAACACCAAGACCCCATATCCCAACATTGCGCGAATGGTTTTTCAAATTGATGGACAGATATAAACCCTATTATATGCCTATTTGCGATATGTGCTGCTTATGTACGTACGGAAAATGTAATCTTTCCAAGGGTAGAACAGGCGCATGCGGTATTAATATGGAAACGCAACAAGCAAGAATCGTAGAGATCGCTTGTTGTATTGGAGCTTCGTGCCATAGTGCCCATGGAGATCACTTACTTCATTGGCTTAAAGAAAAGTACGGAAATGTTCCAATTAACTTTGGAAATAATATTGCCGTAGAGATGCCGATGGTAAGATTAATCGTCGGAATGAAACCCGAAACCTTGGAAGATTTGGAAAGTGCTATGGAATGGGTTCAATTCACAATTACCCATTTACTTGCTGCAGGTCATACCGGCCAAGAAGCGAGCTACAAAGATTACGAATCTAAAGCCTTTTTAGCTGGATTAGCTGATGCAGTAGGTATGGAAATTTCAGATGCGGTACAAATAGCAGCATATGGATTTCCAATGGGCGAACCTGAAGTACCTATTGTAGAATTAGGAATGGGAACCTTAGATACAGAGAATAAAGCAACAATTTTAATGATTGGGCATAATGTCGCGCCTGGAATTGAATTAGTTGATTATATGAGAGAAAAAGGCGTAGACGACAAAGTGGATGTTGGTGCAATTTGTTGTACTGCCTTAGATTTGACTAGATATTACGATGGAGCAAAAATTGTTGGTTCATTATCGAGACAAATGTTCTATATTCGTTCTGGTTTAGCAGATGTAGTGATGGTTGACGAACAATGCGTTAATCTTAGGTCATACGAACAAGCTAAACTTGTTGACGCGCCATTTATTGCAACTAACGAAAAAATTATGGCGGGTTTACCAAATAGAACTGACGATCCCGCAGAAGAAATTATCGATGATTTAGTAAGCGGAAAAGCAGATGGTGTCCTAATCCTTGATCCGGTTAAGGCTGGTAAAGTAGCTGTTGAGACGGCCATTAAAGTTAAACCGTTGAGAAAAGCGAAAAGTGCGGTTCCGGACGAAAAAGGATGCATTGAGATGGCTTTAAGGTGTAATGGATGCGGTAATTGCCAGAGGAATTGTCCTAACGATTTACCATTAGTAGAAGGAGTGAATTTAGTTAAGCAAGGAGATTTTTCAGTATTATCAGAAGCGTTTGATTCTTGCCTGGATTGCGGTAGATGCGAAGCAGATTGCATGAAAGAAGTTTCGCCATTAACCTTAATTATGTATGCTGGACGGGAAAAAATTAGAAGCGAAACCTTTAACTGTCGAGTTGGTAGAGGACCGATCCAAGACACTGAAATTAGAAATGTAGGTGCTCCTATCGTTCTTGGAGAGATTCCAGGAATTGTTGCTATTATCGGATGCGCAAACTACGGTAAAGAGATCCAAGAATTATATACGATGGCAGAAGAATTTTGTAAGCGAAATTACATCGTAGTTGTCTCTGGTTGCGGTGCAATGGATATTGGATTAGTCAAAGACGAGGACGGAAAAACATTATATGACAGATATCCAGGAGATTTCGACAGAGGCGGTTTAGTAAACGTAGGGTCATGCGTTTCAAATCCACACATTAACGGTGCCGCGGTAAAAGTTGCAAATATTTTTGCCCGAAGACCATTGAGAGGAAACTATGAAGAGATTGCTGATTATGTACTGAATAGAGTTGGAGCTTGTGGTGTCGCTTGGGGTGCTATGAGTCAGAAAGCAGCAAGTATCGCAAGCAGCTGCAACGGAATGGGAATTCCTGCAGTGTTAGGACCTCATTCCGCTGAATATAGAAGAATGTATATTGGACGAGCTGACGATGATGAAACATGGAAAGTTTGGAACGCTCGAGACGCAACACCCGATCATTTGGTTGGACCTGGACCCGAACATCTATTAACGACCGCAGAATCTATCGAACAAGCTATTTGCTTAGTAGCAAAAATGTGTTTAAGACCTGCTGATAACTCGAAGGGCAGAATGATTAAGCTTTCCCATTGGATTGATTTAGAAAGAAAATATAAGGGAGTCGAGTTTCCCGAAGATTTAGACAAATTTATTCGAGTAGAATCTGATATTCCTATCCAAATGAAGGACGGAATTATGGAATATCTAAAAGAAAAAGGTTGGGAACCAAGAGAAATTGTTGACCCAACATTGCTCGAACGCTTGTGTCATACCTAATTCTAAATTCCAATATTTTTATTTTCTTTTTTTTATTTTAACCTTTAGAAATCTGGATTATGTATTATTTGCAAAATACATGATTTAACTTAAATAGAGAAAAATCTATTTTATTAAGTAATATGAGTAATTTAAAGTATCGAAAACTGCTTCAAATTTTCAATATAATTGCTTTTTTTTTGACCCTTTTAGTAAATGGGCTTTCTGGTTTGAGAATTTTTAATGGAAACACTATCGCTGATGTGTCGGAAGATTACGAGAATTTGTTCACTCCAGCGGGCCTCACATTCAGTATATGGGGTGTGATTTATACCTTTCTTTTAATCTTTGTATTCTATCAGGCTCGCGATTTTCTTAATAGGGAACAAAAAAACATCGAATGTGTGGAGCAGATTAATGTGTTTTTTATCATCAGTTGCATATTAAACGGTTTATGGATTATCACGTGGCTATACGAACTCATTCTACTTAGTTTAATAGTAATGATTTTATTATTATTTGATTTAATTATAATTTATCTTCGATTAAATATCGCCAAAGCCGATATCGATTTAAGAGATAAAGTAATCGTGTGGATTCCGTTTAGTCTATATTTGGGATGGATATCGGTTGCCACAGTAGCTAACACCACGGTCTTTTTAGTATCGATTAACTGGAATGGTTTTGGACTCTCTCCGCTAATATGGACCTTAATCGTGATTATTATGCTAAGTGTACTTACTTTGACGATTTTATATACTCGTAAAGATCTAGTATATCCCTTAGTTCTGATTTGGACCTCTATTGGAATTATATTAAGAAGAATTGATATATATTTCGTTCTTTTTATCTCGGCAATTTTGGTAATCGTCACGATCGCTCTAAACTTAGGATATTTTATCGTTCGCAAATATGTTCTCAAAAAAAAAGTATAATATCACACTTTAATGCTTCAGTTATCTTCCATAAAAAATTTAAAAATGCATTCAAAATGCATAACCATAGAGATATTACGAGAAGGATGGTTTTTTTAATATACTGAATTGAAATTTGTTCTTATAAGCAATTTGTTTTTATTTTATACTTGATTTTATAAACTTAGAATTCACTAGAGTGATGAATTTGACCAAAAAAGATAAAGAATTACTTAAACTTTCGAAATTGTGTCAACACTGGGCTGAACATAACGAATCGCACAAGGAAAGTTTTATTAAATGGCTGAATATCGCTAAAGATAGAGGTTTATCTGACGTTGTTGAAGACTTAAGTAGTGCTGTAAAAACCATGGATGAATGTAATAAATTTTTACTATCTGCTAAAGATCGTTTAGACAATACCTTTTAATCTTTCTTTTTCTCTCTTTAATTATCTATTAGGAAGATAAAATGTTATAGGATTTATTTAACTTCCTAAGAGCTTAATTTGACGGTGCTAAATAATAATTATGAAATAAAGTTGCCTCATTCATTCCATAATCCAAAAAAGGTGGCAAATAATAAGGATAAATAAGAATAAGATTTTAATAACTACTGTGCTACTTTTTTAATCAAGATTAGATAAACATATTAATTAACGGAATCAATTGGTCTCTAAAATAACCTAATTTTTCATCTAATTTCTCGGGTTTATCTGATAGTAGCCATAAATAAACCGGAATTTGCAAATCTGAGTATTCGAATAATTTTTCTCCTCTGATAGTAATCTCGTTGGTAGGTAATTCCAATATTATCGATTTCTCCCTTAATAATCCTATTGAATTATGGAAGTTTGAAAGCGTTTGAAGTAATAATGCCGTATTATTAATTAAACTTTCATCGTTCTCATTTCGTGTATAACACCCGAAAATTAAACCATCCATAGAGATCAAACTCAAAGCTCTCCCTTGGATTTGTTCAGTAAAATCTTCTAATATGTGCTCCACAATTTCTGATGTATCTGACACGCTTATGAGCGCCTTTGAAAACGCTTGCATAATTGTTTCTTTCTGGAAAATCGTAGTATCGCAGTAGTCTATTTTAAAGTTTTCAAATTGTCCTGCGACAGCTTCAAATTTACTCTTAATAGAATCCATATTTCTCTGCCATTCTAAAGTCTTACGGAAATCTTGGTCGGACTTATTAGCAACTATAAGAATAGGTGGTCGCTCGTTCAACTCGTTTAATACTTTTATTACTTGTTTAAGATAATTAGCTGATTCAGAGAATCTCTCCGGATCTTGTGCATCAACGACGTAGAGTACTAAATCTGCCTCGCCAAAAAATAATTCAGGTTTATTGAAATAGAGCTTCTCCCTATATTGCACCTGGCCGCCGAGGTCCCACGATATTATTGGATATCCAAAAAACTCGAGTTTTTCTCGCTTCACGCCTCTTGTAGGTAGTAAATCTTTGATTATGGAAAATTTCTCCTGCAATACGGCAAGAATGCTTGTTTTACCGCCATTATCAAGACCGATCATCAAAATTTTTTTTTGTGCTTTAATTTGCTCTTTAATGTTTTTTTCTAATACTTTTGCAATTTTAACCCATTTTTGAATAATTGAAGAGGGAATTGACTTGATTTCGGGTAAATCGTCAAGTGATAAATCAGCTAAATCTTGAATAGTATTTATCCTATATTCTTTCAGCGCATCTGCGCTTATATTGTCAATGCCTATCAATGTATCTGGCTTAAAGTCCAAGATTTCTTCAATCTCGTTGATAATTACATTGCTTTTAAAGAAATCTTTTATCTTTTCATCATTCTTTTCAGACATTGTAAATCGGATTTTAAAATTTTTTTCTTAGTTATAATAATTGTATAAATCTTCATTATAAAAAGTTTTATTATCTAAGAAGATAGTTTAATTTTTTATATAATTTTGTTTTCGCAAATAAAATTTAATACTATGTTATTTGAACAATTAATCATTAACATAGTTCTGACCTAAATTATTCTTGCTTTTATAATTCTTGTTAATGGTTATTAAATATAATTTTGACAAAGATATAATATAAAGGAAAGAAAATTGATTTATCCACTATCAAAATATATAATAAAAAGCTTTTTTATTAGTTCTTTGAAATATTATACATTGAAAAAATAATTTGAACATATCAGGTAAATAATGTCTAAGCGAGTTAGCGAAAATATCATCCTCTGTATAGATACTTCTCGCTCCATGTATAGGACGGATTATGCTCCTAGTCGGCTAAAGTGTAGTATAGGCGCTTTAAAGAAACTTGTACATCAAAGACTTCAAGAAGACTCGAGCAGTGCATTTGCTATAGTCAGCTTTAAAGACAAAGCCAAAAAAGAATTAGACTTCACCGCTTTAACGGATTTAATTAATTCTACTTTAGATAATTTGGATTATGGGGGAAATAGTGCTCTTGGTGATGCGTTAGGTTTATCTATTAAGTTAATTATCGAAGAATTAAGAAAAGTAGCAGCAAAAACACCTCGCATATTAGTAGTGTCGGATGGAAACTACACTCAGACTGCAATAGATCCTATGAAAATGGCAAGACTAGCCCAAGGTTTAGGGATTAGAATTGACGCATTTAAGTTAGGAGAAATATCCGTATCTAATCTAAATATCTTAAAAAGAGTGAGCGAAGCAACTAAAGGAAAGTATTATTATAATAACGACAAACCTTCCTTAATCTCAGCATCTCAAGATTTTGCCAATTCTAACGTAAAAACCTACGGAAAAACTGAGAAAAGCATCGTTGAAAATCCTAATTTCTTAAGGAAAATCGCCGCAAACTTGTTAAGAGTGCAAGATCTCTCAAAATCGCAAGAAATAAAAATTAAACAATTAAGAGGAGAAGCTGATTTTAAGAAGTGTTCAATTTGTTTTCAAGAGAACGATCCCGTCACAAAAGGATCTTTTTTTCTTACAGGGAGATATTGTCCAAATTGTAACGCCTCATTCCACATACATTGTCTTGCAGGATGGGCAGATTCTCAAGAAGACCCCAAAATGAAGCAGGCTGGCACAGTAAGATGTCCTCATTGCTTTTATTTACTAAAGATCCCACCAGAAGTCACACAAGCACAGAAACTGAAAGCTTTGACTTCTCTGCAAGGTTCCTCAAAATCTAATGCTAAAAAACCAGAACAATTTGAAGCAATTTTAGAAAATATCACAGATCTCGGAGACGAAGCATTATATAACTCCTGTCCTTATTGTAATATGATTTTTGAAAGTAATCAAGGAGTAATCCGATGTACCAATTGTAGTAATCTCTATCACATAAAATGCTTTCAAAAACTCGAGGAAGGGCGATGTAAAATTTGTGGTGTTAAATTAAAGCTACAGTGATGATTATTTACCAAATAAAATAAGTGATGTTATTTCGTATTTTTTTTTTATCAGAATTATTGATGTTTATTTTATAAAAATTGAATGTTTTTTATATCTCAAATACCAAATATGTACTGAATTAATATGGTTGATAATGCATATTTTACGTACGGAAACGATATTCGTGTTGGACACGGTCATTTTAATTTTCCTCCCGTATTAATAGGGACTATGTTTTATCAAGGTCAAACCATTGTCGATCGGAGTAATCCCGAAGTGTTTAATGGAGAAAAAGCAAAAAAAAGAATAAACACTCATAATGAACTTTCCAAGAAATATAAAATTCCTGGGATGATTGAGATTTCGGCAATTACTCCCAAATCGATGATTAAATATTTAGATTTTTATCTAGAGAACTTTAACCCTCCTTTCGTATTAGGAGGTACTTTCGACGCTCGAGTTGCTGGAATAGAATATTTAAACGAGAGGGGAATTAAACCGAACGAATATATTTACAATACTATCTCGAATTTAAAGAATAAAAAAGAAATTGACCTCTTAAAGCACAATAAGATTGAAACAGTAGTTATATTAATATTAGGATCGGAAAACATGACCTCTACTCAACGATTTTCGTATATAACTGCAAAAACTCAACCCAATAACGAGAGCATAATTGACGGATTAAAAAGAATAGGAATTCCTCGGATTTGGGTGGATGGAGGGGTCGTAGATCTCGAAAGTTTAGCTCATATACTTGAGACCCAACAACTCGTTTCTTCCTCGTTAAATTTACCAGTTGGAACAGCACCAGGACTTTTTCTTTTCAAATATGCTTCTCCCAGATTGAATATAAAGTTTCACACGCGATATAGGAGAGCAAGTATTTTCTTCATTGCGACTTGGTTTTCAAATTTTCTCTTTTATGGTGCTATTGAAGATGCTAAAGAATGCTTTGCTTCCGTGTATCAATCTTATGAATTTAAAAAAGTTCTAAAAAGCCATAATATTCGTCTTATGGAGGATCTCTAAAAGAGATTAAAAAGTCAAAATAAATGCAGACTTTAATATAGCCGTTTTTCTTTTATGGTATTGCATAAGTATATAAATAAGACTTAAGTTTTCTAAAATGTATTATACAATATAGAATAAATTACTCAAAATTGGAGGAAAGTATAATGATTAATAACCGTCGCGATGTGGAAGCGAAAGAATTAGAAGCCATGCAACTTATCGATCGCGCAGAAAGTTTAGCAGATGAAGGAAAAGGAGAAGAATCAATTAACTTGTTTGAAAAAGCAGCACAAATTTATCTAGATTTCGGTAGCTACTTAAAGTTAGACGAATTATATATTAAAATCGCAAATGTGGTTTCTAAATTCAAAAATAATATCCAAGCAATATATAGATTGAAATCTATTATACGAAAAACGGAGGAACTTAAGTTAGACGAGATCTCTGCAAAATTACTAATACAATTAGGAAATATTGCCTACAAAATGAAAGACTGGGAAACCGCAGCCGATAGTTGGAGTAAAGCGTCCGATTATTTCTACGAGTCAGATCCTGAAATTTATTATAATTTATCTTCAGAATTACTATTAAGAGCAGGGCAAGCTTTAGAATGGTCTAATCAGAGAAGAGACGAAGGAGAAAGGCTAATTCTAAAAGCAGTTATGACTATCAATAAGTTTGATGATCTCTATCACATGGAAGAGAAACGAGCGTTAAATCTACTCTCAATGAATGAATTTGAAGCTGCGGCAAACAAATATCGCGAAATTTCAATATATTTTGATAAAGCAACTGAGAATATCAACGAATTAATGGAGGAATCCGAAAATCTGAACGCAATAAAAAATGCAAAAGCAAGAATAATGCATTTAACAGCAGAGTACAAGGCTGTGGCTGCCTTATGCTTAAGAGCCTCTAAAAATCGGGCATATAATGAAGAAATCAAACAAATCGGAACACAGGTTATTGATCTGTTAAAATCGTCTATCCAATTGCTAAAAGAAGTATTTCAAGATAGAGGAAACGAAATTGATAAGGAAGACAGATTGCGAATTACTTTCGACACACTACTTTTGTCTATTATGCAAGGAATGCTGGGAAAAAAGGAAATAAATTCGCTAAAATTCTTAATGGAAAATATATCTAATAAAAAATTAATAAAAAATTTAAAAGCGACTCCATTTTACAAACTTACAGAGCGCATCGAAAAAGTAGGAATAAGAGAATCGTTAGATAAACTTTCAGAAACGCATCTAGGTCATCTTGATAAGGTAAAAGAGGAGTTAGTCCCATTTTTCGTTTGAAGATACATTTTAGAATATGATTTTTTTTCCATTTACTTTATCTGATTTCTATTCATTTGATATGGATGCTAGCTAATATTAATGAGAAAGTTTTAATTTCAATTTGGATTAGATACATAAATGAAAATTTATGCTAATCAAAACCGAATCTAAGATCTATTTTTTGAAAACCGAAATTAAAATTAGCATAAAATTAATATGATGATTATTTTATAATGAAAATACTTTATGTTAATCCAGCACGCTTAGAAGCGGGCATGGATGCAATTATTAAAGGTGCTCCGCTAGCGCTTATATCGATAGCTGCGATGGTACCAGAACATGATGCTGAACTTTTTGATTTTAAGGTTGATAAATATAAAGAAAAGAAATTTAAAGCATTATTGGATCGAACCGATGTTGTAGCAATCACTAGTATGACACCTCAAATATATAGTGCCTTTGAGGTCGCAACTATGGCTAAGGAGAGAGGATGTACGACCATCATGGGAGGATATCATCCCACTTTAGCTCCTGATTTTGTAGCAAAACATCCAGATGTTGATTATATTGTGAGAGGAGAGGGAGAGCATACATTTAAAGAGCTTATCGATTATATTGACAGGGGTAAAGACGATTGCAGCATCAAAAAGATTAATGGAATTTCTTATAAGAAAAATGGAAAGGTTATCCATAATAAAGCTAGAAAGCTTGAGTGTAATTTAGATAATTTCCCAAGACCGAGAAGAGACCTGTTGGACGGGAAACTGTATACCTATTTAGGTACGACTACTCGACAAGTAGAGACTTCCCGAGGATGTCCACATAGCTGCAAATTCTGTTGTATAGCAAAAATGTGGAGAGATCCTACGCAACGACTTTCTTACCGCACAAAAAGTCTTAAAAGAATAATGAGAGAAATTTACGATGTGGATTGGAAAAACAATTTTATATTTTTCTGTGAGGATAATTTTTCAATTAATGTGAAAAGGACTAAAAAAATTCTTGAAACCATCATTAGGTCTGGTGTCCAGACAAAACTACATTTTAGCTGCCAATCTCGCGTTGATACGCTTTATCGAAATCCTGAATTAATAGAACTATTTGACAAAGCAGGATTTAGACAAATCTTTTTAGGTGTTGAATCAGTCCATCAACAGAGTCTCGACGCAATGAATAAGAGAAACACAACTCCTGATATGGTTCGTAAGGTCGTTAAAATGTTAAGAGATCGAGGTATTTCTATTTTTGGTGGTGTAATCATTGGTTATCCCGGAGAGACAAAAAAAATGGTTAGACAAACGATTCATTACGCTCGAACGCTCGATATGGACTGCGTCCAATTTACGCCGATTACCGCGTTTCCTGGAACCGAATTTTACGATGAAATGGAGGAAAAAGGAATGATCACAAGCAGAAATTATAAACATTACGATTTATTTCATCCAATGATGCGAACAGAACAATTGAGCAACATAGAGCTTTATAGGCTTGTGGCCGAGGCGTATGCTTACTACTATATGGATCGAACATGGCTTAAAAACCGAGCTAAGGAATACTTAAATCCCTTTGGAAAGTTCAATTGGATGCTTAATTCTATCTTTCGGTTGATTAAACAGGGAGTTAAAGGTGGAACAGGAATGCTTTTTAGTCAAGGAATAACAACTTCGGTTATTTCCGACGAGCTAAAAGAATTGGACAACCATGATTGAGTAAGTTCTTCATTTTGATAGGTCATATATTAGTAATTTCAATTTTATTAGTATTTGCGTTGAAATAATGATTCACAATCTCCAACAAAAATTTTATGTAATCTTTTTGAACTTTAACATCATGTTTGTCTCTTAAATAATCTGACACGACCATTAAAATTACTTTTTCTTTGCTAACTGCGTGTTCTAAGATACCAGCGAGCATTGAATTTTCAGATACCTTTTCGGATTCTGTTCTTTCTTCTTCCTTAAAATTTTCAACAAAATTTACAATAGATTTTGCTAAGAAATAGGCTTTTTGAATCTCGTTTCGCAACAGCAAATAACTATACGCTAGATCAGATTCAGAAAAGAATTTCATTACTATTTGCCGTTCTACCTTGAGCTTCTTAGGATCAATTAATTTTTTAAAATTTCGGATTACCTCTTTATCCTTGAAGACCATAGAATTTTTGAATTTTTTTTTATTCTTCTTATATTCGTTTTCAGTAATAATATTTAGTTCAATTTCAAAACTATCTCTTGTCAAATATCTAAAGAAATTAAACAAATGCTCTTTTAGAAAGACCATATCTTCATTTAGAAGAAGAGCTGTTTTTTTCCCTAAAAATATCGACTTCAAAATATGTACAAATAAAATAGCGGGAAAGTCTAACTTTATAAGATCTAAATTAAGCGTTTCTTTTTTCGGTAATTTTAAGTCGTTAAATTTTTCTGGAGTTCTAAGAGTTGGAAGTTGAATTTGAAAATCTGTTGTAAAATAATCTCGCACAGTTAAGTTTCTATCAAGATATACAATAAATTCGTGCGGACAAATTATATTAGGCGCAATATTAACTGCTAAGAGTCCGCGAGGAAAGTCTTTTAAAGAATCTTCACTAAGTTCTATATATCCTTTCTCTGAACAATGAGGACATATAACTTTAACTTTTTTCATATTTATTTTTATACTTAAAAAGTTCTTTACTTTTAATGTTTCAGATTAGTAGAATTTAGTACAGCTGTAAGTAATCATTGTCAATCCGATTAATTTCATTGAAATTGAAATAATCCATACGATTGATTTCATTATTGCTCCATATATTTCCATTAACGGAATAATTACAAATCTCGCTTGAATTCCTGCGCCTATAGCAAAAATGATAATCCCAAAAGCAAAAATCAACGAAATCTTTCTAAGTCTTGGAGTTTTAATCCCGAGATAAATAAAAATCATGGGAAATAAAATAACACCAATTAGCGCCCCAATAGTCTCAACCATTGCTATTAATTCAAAATCGTCAGCAGAACTGATTGGATATATTAGCTCAAAAATTATAACGGCTATGATAATGTAAGCAAAAACTCCTTTAAACTTAAAATTAATTACTTTTTTATCAATTATAAACATCAAGATTGCCAATCCAGACAAAAAGACTACGCTAGCTGCTTTCCATACATACTGGTTAGGGATTAAATGATATTTGTTATAGTCAAATCTTGTTAAAAAGAAATCAAAATATGTGTAGAGGATTCTGGATACAGCAAAACACAAGACAAGTATGAAAATACCGAAAACAAAATCAATCTCAAAATTACCTCGTTTTTTTGTATTTTCAATTACTCTATTTAATAAAAATGCCCCAAGTAGGGATTTTCCTCCGATAAGTATTAAAGTTAACGTAAATAATAGAACATATTCAAAAGATCCTAAAGCCATAATTGTTATAATTGTATATTATTTATTTAAGCTTTTCTTAATAGATGTGTTATACACTTGCTAATTGAATGCTTTTTGTTTGAATATTTTTATTAAAAATTAATTTTCATAAATGTTTGAAAGCTATTTTTTAATATTTAGATTTTCTCTATTAAGCATATCATGCATGAGATTCCGAATTTTTCCCATTTTGAAGGGACATATATAAGGGCTCAATTAGCCGTGAACGATGATTTGTAATACATTAAACGATATTCAAGGAACGAAACTCACGGATACTTAAATAGACTCGATTCTTAAACGAACACTTTTACGAAATTGTATAATTTCTTTTGTTTTTTTTATTTAACAAGTTTATTGAATTAAAACAAGTTATAAAGTTAAAATTGTCCTATCACACATTTCTCGGAAAGAATATAATCTTTCATAATGAATGGGACCCTTGATTCATTCCAACAACTTTATCTATCACCCACAATTATCGTTGGTAAAAAACTTATACTTTAAAATACCATGTCAAAGAATAAACCTCCCTCTTTTGCTATGCCAATTAATTCTTGTAGACAAGCTGCGAGATTTCGCGTAATGGATTTGACTGGGCTCGACGATATCGAATTAGCTGATGAAGGAGAATTTCAAAAAATTGAGCACTTTAATAAGGACGTATATAAAGTCGAAATAACCAACCTCGGACATGACTCGAGCGAATGTTATATAGATGCAAGGAACGGGGAACTTCTATTTTTTAACAACTTAAATCAACAAAAACCCCCCGAGGATAGACCATTACCAAAAGAATTAATTAAAAAGATCCTATTAGCGCGTTTTAAACGTTTTAACGATCTAATTCCCGAAGATGCTAAATTTGAAAGTGTTTCAGAAATTAAAGAAGAAATCACCGGAAACACTCTTTACGAGGTAAGATGGAAAAACGAAAATCATTCTAAAGATTATGTTTCAATTTTTTTCAATCCTGTGTCTGAAAAAATCTTTAATTATGTAAAAAAATGGTCGTCCTAAAGAAGAAAATGGAAAGGATCTCTATCCCTCTCTTTTATTTTTTATAAATTGCCGGGGTTTTCTTGAAAAATCAGAAAATTTAGCAAGAATCTTATTTTAAAAGGAAAAATATCACTTCTATTTACAAAAAACAGTTTTCTTCGCGATATATGAGCTCAGGTTTGATAAAAGGTGAAAGTAGTGAACCCCCTAAGAATGTAATTTTTACTCAAACCTTGGTTTCGATCGAATCGGTTCCGGCTATTAATAGAGAAATTTGTAATTGTTCTGAAATCGAGCATTATTTCAAATCTACCGACGCTTGTGATAAGGTTTCGTCTTATGTATCAAAGTTTCTAAGCTGTTTCAAAATACCTCAAAAACGAGTTAACAAAATCAATGCTGACGACTTTTTGTTTATTCTAAATATGATAAGAAAATCTTTCAAGCATTGCTATCATAGTTTAACACATCAAAAAAAGTTTCAAATTTGTGCTTTAGAACGACATTTAATGAAATTATATCTTGTTGCGTACATGAAACAATACAATTTGGATTGAAAAAGAATTTTATTTAACGCTCGTTCGACTCGTTGATGCATCAGCATAATTAACACTTTAATTAGTTATATCAATTCAAGTTAAACATCAAATTAAGATTGGCCTTAAAAAATAAAATAAAAAATAAAGAGAGTTGAAATTAGTCCTTCTTTAATTCTCTTCGCTTAATCTTTCCAACTAAAGTTTTTGGCAATTCTTCAATAAATTGGATTTCCCTTGGATACTTGTACGGAGAGATATTTTCTTTGCACCATTCCATCATTTCTTCTTCAGTTATCTTTTCCTGATAATCGGGTTTGATCGAAATATAGGCTTTAATCGTTTCTCCTGGTCCAGTCGGATGAGGGGCTCCGACAACCCCTACTTCATTCACAGCGGGGTGTTGGTAGATTAGATTCTCAACTTCAGCGGGAAATACGCCGTGTCCCTTGTATTTGATCATGTCTCTCTTCCGGTCTTTTATGTGTAAATACCCTTCTGCGTCGATGCAAGAAATATCAGAAGTGTAATACCAAATTCTTCCTTTATCGTCTTTTCTTAGCGCTCTTTCAGTAGCTTTTGGTTTTTTGTAGTAGCCAAGCATAACTTGCGGGCCATTAACGCATAATTCCCCGATATATTTTTCACACTCTTCTGGTTCCGCTCCTTCGCAGTCAGCGCGAGGACAAATCGGAAGCATTTTTGTTCCAGTATCTATATCCACGATTTTTATTAAAGTGTCTGACATTGGTAATCCTGGAGATCCCATTTTATATCGATGAAATGGTCCTCCCGTAACTATAGGTGAAGTTTCTGAGGCACCATATCCCTCGATTATTAAAGCGTCCGTTAAGGCTTCAAATTTCCTTTTTACTTCTGGAGGTAGTGCTGAACCACCGCTAAGACATGCTGCTAAATATTTGAATTTTCCCTTATAATCAGCAGAATCGGGATCTTGGTTGATTTGGTTATATAATGTGGGAACAGCAGGCATATAAACCGCGTCTTCCTTTACAAGTTTCTTTAAAATATCGGACCTCTTTTCAGGAGGAGTTGGAAAAAGAATTAATTTATATCCGGCGAAAACACCTAGATTCATCGCTGTTGAGAGGCCGAACACATGTCCAAATGGAATAACACATCCAGACCCACCTTTCCCTCTTACTTCCTTCGTTTTTGGAACTTGAACAAAGATCCATTCTGCTCCTTGTTGGGCATTTGCAATTAAGTTAAAATGGGAGAGTTTTACGCCTTTTGGAACTCCCGTCGTTCCACCAGTATAAATGAGCGTTCCCACATCTTCCTTTGGATTTATTTTTATATCTGGTACATCTAATTCCGAACCCGCTTCAACCAAATCTTGAAATGCGTGGAATGGAATTTTACCGATTTTTGTGGGCCACTCTTTCTTTTTCATATGGGGCACTTTGCCTAGTAATTTTCCAAGAACGGCTTTAATCTTAGGAAGATACTCGTCCAATCC